>CAMHGU010000017.1 GCA_946184715.1 uncultured bacterium
AGGAAGTCGGTGACGTGGCGCAGGGCGTAGGCTGTTTCGACGTTGCACATATAGCAGTCGTCGAAGCCTATGCACTCCACGTGCTTCATTGCCGAGGCTGCGATAGCCGCTGCCAAGCACTCTACAGTGGCCTGAGTTGAGGGCGTGCGCCCGCCGAAGGCCGTCAACCGCTCGGGCTTGCTGCCTGCGGGTAGCCACCCGGTGCCGTGCGACCCTATTAATAAGGTGTAGCGGCGAGCCGGGGAGGTGCGGGCTACATCATCAAGCAGCTCGGTGAGCCACGCTTCAGTGGCGTATTTCGGATCGGCATAGCGCTGCAATGTGTCGCGCACACAGCGGGTGCCGTCGTAGCTGATTTCGATAAGCTCCAGCCGACTGTAGCTTTGCGCTATGGCCACCATAAGGCGGGTGCCGTGCAGTCCGCCCTCCTCCACTATCGCACTCTCGATATCGCTGATGTTCTTCAGGAACGAATCGTAGAGGCTACCGCTCGTGCTCGACTCGCTGGCTGTCCACGGCATATATATTAAGGTGGTTTTTGCTGCCGGCTCCACAGGCACGGGCGTTGGTTCGCTTTTGCCGCACGATGCCACTATAGTCACCATCAGCACCATTGCCAGCAGCGGTACCGCCCTGCGGCACACTGCGCCCGAAGTCGCTCTGATGTGGAGTTGTACGTTGCGGGATGATAGAATCATAGATATAGGGATGTCATTTCAGCTTACAAAAGTAAACAAAAACGATGAGCCTGCCAACTATATCGCAAAATTCTGATAAAATTGTTGCAATCGGTTAATAATTGTTAAAGATATGCACACTTTGCTGGCAAATGTGTAATTTTGCGGCCGATTATCACAATCGCGTCTCTCTTTCAGATGATTGCGATTATAACTTAATGAATATGATAAAGAAGTTATCGATTACAGCTGTTTCGCTGTTGACGGCGATAGCAGCTATGGCTGAAGGGTATCAAATCAACACCCTCAGCACTCGCCAGATAGCTATGGGCCACACTGGCGTTTCTCAGAAATTAGGTGCTGAATCTATGTTTTTCAATCCTGCCGGAATGGGATTTATGGAATCTACTGTCGATGCCTCGATAGGCGTGGCGGCGATTGCTTCGTCGGCCTCAGCCGAAATCGACGGCAAGCGTTACGAAACCAATAGCAAGGTAAGTACACCTATGTATGCCTACGCGGGATTCAAAATCTTCGATAACCTGAAAGCGGGTGTCACCTTCTATACCCCCTACGGCAGCAATATCAACTGGGGCGACAACTGGCCGGCCGCTATTCTCAATCAGCGCGTGACGCTGAAGATGTATGCCGTGCAGCCCACGGTGGCTTGGCGCATCACCCCCAAGCTCTCGGTAGGCGCCGGCCTGGTGCTATCCTGGGGCAATATCGACTTGCATAAGGGTTTGATTGTGGCTTCATCGATGGACCAAATGCTCGAAGCTATGGGCAGTGATATGCGTTTTGGCGACATCACCCCCGCCTCGGCCAATCTCGTGGGCTCCACGGGTATCCGTGTGGGCTTCAACGTGGGCGCTATGTACGATATCAACGAGCAATTCACCGTGGGCGCGTCGTTCCGCTCGCGCATCAATATGAAGGTGAAGGCCGGCGACATCACCGTAAGCTACGCCAACGAAGCCGCGCAGAAGCTCCTTGAGCAGCAGCTGGGCCTTATGCACGGCACTCAGTTCAAAGCCGAGATGCCTCAGCCCTATAGCCTTGTGTTCGGCGTCACCTACCGCCCCACCCCCAAGTGGGAAGTGGCGGCCGACGCTCATCTCTCCGGCTGGAGCACATATAAGCAGCTCGATATCGAGATGCTCTCCGAGCAGCTCAAAGCATTCGACCAGCATATCGTGAAAGCCTACCACAACTCGTGGGCTGTGCGCCTCGGCGCCAAGTACGAAGCTACCGAGCGGCTCGACGTGCGCGCCGGCTTCAGCGTGGACCTGACGCCGGTCAACAAGAACTACTACAACCCCGAGACCCCGGGACAGACCCGCGTGTCGCCCTCGGTGGGCATCTCCTTCCGCCCCGTGAAGCATCTGCAGGTGGACGTGTCGTGCGCTTACGTGGCCGGATGCGGCGCCGACAACGTGAGCAACGTATATACCGACCTCATTTATGCCAAGATGGGCCTGCCGGCCGAGCGCACCATAGGCGGTAACTATAAGCTCCACGCCTGGACGCCCGCCATCAGCGTAGGCTACTCGTTCTAATCTCAACCTCCTCTCCATAAAGTTTAAGCCCTGCCTCTCAGCTTTGAAAGGCAGGGCTTGAAGTTTATTAAATAATGTTTTACTTAAGGCTTGCGCTCCTTCTCAGTGGCTGGGGCCTCTCGCTGTATGAAGAAAAGTTAGTCGTCGTAAAAAGGAAGATTTGGGAATCTTCGCTATTATGACTACGCCCGAAGCCAAAGGTTTAATGCCTCAATAAAAATTTTGCGAAAAAATTTACGCGAAAAGATGACGGAACGCCTCTTCGGTCTTCGCCACTTCCACGATGTTGATTTTGAATCCTGAGGTGTCGATACCTTTGAGGTTGTAGGTAGGCACGAGGATGGTGTCGAAGCCGAGCTTCTCGGCCTCGCCTATTCGCGCCTCAATGCGCGTCACCTGGCGTATCTCGCCTGAGAGGCCTATCTCGCCTGCCATACAGATGCCTTTGCCGATGGGCATATCGACGTTGGACGACAGCACGGCGCTTACCACGGCGAGGTCGAGCGCGGGGTCGTTCACTTTCAGCCCGCCGGCGATGTTGAGAAACACGTCCTTCTGAGCCAGCTTGAACCCTACCCGCTTCTCGAGCACGGCCAGCAGCATATTCATGCGCTTCTGGTCAAAGCCCGTGACGGAGCGCTGCGGTGTGCCGTAGGCCGCGGTGCTCACTAAAGCTTGGGTCTCGATCATAAACGGGCGCGCGCCGTCGAGGGTGACGCCGATAGCCACGCCCGAGAGCGGCTCGCCGTGCATCGACACCAGCATCTCCGACGGGTTGGCCACCTCTTTCAGCCCTGAATTGTGCATCTGGTAGATTCCTATCTCGGAGGTGCTGCCGAAGCGGTTCTTGATACCTCGAAGAATGCGGTACATATAGTGACGGTCGCCTTCAAATTGCAGCACGGCATCGACGATATGTTCCAGCACCTTAGGGCCGGCAATGCTGCCCTCTTTGTTGATGTGGCCTATCAGTATCACCGGGTTGCCGCTCTCTTTGGCATAGCGCAGCAACTGCGCGGTGCACTCACGCACCTGGCTGACGCTTCCCGCCGCCGAGTCGAGGCTATCGCTCGCGATGGTCTGGATAGAGTCGATAATCACGATGCCGGGCTGCATCGCTTCTATCTGCGTGAAGATATTCTCAAGGGAGGTCTCGCCGAGGATATAGCACTCGCCGGTGCCACCGCCTATGCGGTCGGCGCGCATCTTAATCTGCTGCTGGCTCTCCTCGCCCGATACGTAGAGTACCTTACGCGAACGTATGCGAAGCATATTCTGAAGCACCAGCGTTGATTTGCCGATGCCGGGCTCGCCGCCTATCAGAATTATGGAGCCGGGCACGATGCCGCCGCCAAGCACGCGATTGAGCTCGCCGCTCGGCATAGCGATACGCTCCTCTTGGCGCGCCTCTATCTCCGACACCTTGGTGGGAGTGCCATTAAGCGTGCCCGTGGCAAACCGCGACGGGCTTTTGCTCTTGCCCACCGCTTGGCGTTCTTCCACGAAGGTATTCCACTCGCCACACTCGGGGCACCGCCCCACCCACTTCGATGATTCCGCTCCGCAGTTGCTGCAGAAATATACGGTCTTGACGCTCTTTGCCATAGCTGTTGAATGATTATAGGATGATGCGGCGGCGCATCTCGCTTATCGTGATAGCGACCGATACGCCCACGTTGAGCGACTCCGACGTGGCCACGCCGGCCGGATATGGCGGTATCTTCGCCCGCTGCGTCACGTACTTGGCCAGTTTCGGACTGATGCCCCTACCCTCGTTGCCGAAGAGCACGATGGCCTCCTCGGGCAGATTGGCGCTGTAGAGGCTATCGCCGTCGAGGTAGGTGCCTATCACGCTGATGCCGGCTACGCTCTCCAGCCACTCGGCAAGGTCCACATAGTGGACTCTCACTCGCGAGATGGCTCCCATCGTGGCTTGGATAACCTTGTGGCCGAAGGCATCGACGGTCTCGGCCGAGCATACTATATCGCTGATGCCAAACCAATCGGCAATGCGGATAATAGTGCCCAGATTGCCGGGGTCTTGGATAGTGTCGAGAGCTATCGTCAAGCGCCCCTTTACGTCGGCGGGCTTGAGGTCGTAGTGCGGCAGCTCATACACAGCCATCACCTCCGACGGCGTGCTGAACTGCGACATTCGCGCCATCTGCCGCATCTCGGCAATGTGCATTATATCGTAAGTCTCGGCCGTGGCGTGCTGCTCGTACCAGCGTCGGGTGGCAATAAGCATTCGGCACCGGAAGTGGCCCCAGGTGTCGCGCACACATTTGTTGCCCTCGGCCACAAAGAGACCCGCTTCGGTGCGGTATTTCTTCTGCGCGAGGGAGTTCACCAGCTTTATTGTGGCGGTCGTTACATTTTCCATAGTCGATTGCCGGAGAGCATTTTTCTCTCCTGTGACAAAGATACATCAAATTTTCTGCATTCTATTAGAGAATTTTGCTTATATTTGTGATTGTGTTTGTAATTAGCCCTAATCTATGAAATATATAGGTGCACATGTGGCAATAGCTGGCGGTGTGTCAAATGCTCCCCACAATGCTCACGAAATCGGCGCTACCGGTTTCGCCATGTTTACCAAAGCTCCCTCGCGCTGGTCGGCCTCGCCGTTGAAGCCCTCTGAAATCGACGCGTTTAAGCAGGCGATGGCCGAGTACGGCTACGAGCCGTGCCAGGTGTTGGTCCACGACGGTTATCTCATCAATCTCGGGCAGCCCGATGAGGCTAAGCTCGAGCAGTCGCGCGCGGCGTTCATCGATGAGATGCGGCGATGCGAGCAGCTCGGTCTATCGCTTCTCAACTTCCACCCCGGGAGCCATCTCAACGCTATCGGCATCGACGACTGCCTCGACCGCATCGCCGAGTCGATTAATATCGCGCTCGAAAGCACCCGCGGCGTGAAAGCCGTAATTGAGAACACCGCCGGGCAAGGCACCAATCTCGGCCACCGATTCGAGCAGATAGCGCATATTATCAGCAAAGTGGAAGATAAGACGCGCGTGGGCGTGTGTATCGACACCTGCCACGCCTTTGCCGCCGGCTACGACCTTTCTACGCCCGAAGCGTTCGATGCCGTGTGGCGCGAGTTTGACGACATCATCGGCTTCCGATACCTCTCCGGTATGCACCTCAACGATGCCAAGAAAGGACTCGGTTCGCGCGTTGACCGCCACGCCCCGCTCGGCGACGGCGAGCTCGGTGTGCGGTGCTTCGAGATGCTCATGGCCGACGACCGCTTCGACGGCATTCCGCTCACCCTCGAAACCCCCGACGAGGCTCGCTGGCCACAAGAAATCGAGTGGCTCAAGCAGCAGCAATGACGATTCTAAACATTACAACAATAAACTTTTCTAACAATCTAATCCACTATGGAAAAAAAACGTGACTTAAGCTTCTGGAAGCTATGGAACCTCAGTTTCGGGTTCTTCGGCGTTCAGATTGCCTACGCGCTACAGAGCGCCAACATCAGCCGTATTTTCGCCACCCTCGGCGCCGACCCCCACAATCTCAGCTTCTTCTGGGTGCTGCCGCCGCTTATGGGTATTCTTGTTCAACCTATTGTGGGCGTGCTCAGCGACAAGACGTGGATACCGCGCCTTGGCCGTCGCCTTCCCTATCTGCTCATCGGCGCTGCCGTGGCCATCGCCGTGATGTGCCTGCTACCTAACGCCGGCAGCTTCGGCCTTGCCGTGTCGGGTGCACTGGTGTTCGGATTCATCGCGCTGATGTTTCTCGACACCTCTATTAATATGGCAATGCAGCCGTTTAAGATGCTCGTGGGCGACCAAGTCAACGAGAAGCAGAAAGGCCTTGCCTACTCCATTCAGAGCTTCCTCTGCAACGCCGGTAGCTTAGTGGGCTATCTCGCCCCTATCGGGCTTGTGGCTCTCGGTGTAGCCAATACCGCCCCTGAGGGCGTTATCCCCGACTCCGTAATCTGGGCATTCTATATCGGCGCCGCTATCCTCGTGCTCTGCGTTATCTACAGCTTCGTGTTTATCCGCGAGATGCCTCCCAAGGAGTATGCCGAATTCCACGGCATCGATCCGGCCAAGGCCGCGCAGAAGAAATCGACCAACGTGCTGAAACTTCTCAAGACCGCGCCTAAGACGTTCTGGACCGTGGGCCTCGTGCAGTTCTTCTGCTGGGCAGCGTTCCTCTTTATGTGGACCTACACCACCGGTAGCGTAGCTGAGACATCATTCGGCGCCAAGGCCACCGAAACCACCTCTGAGGGCTACCAAGCCGCCGGCAACTGGGTGGGCGTGCTGTTCGCCGTTCAAGCCGTGGGGTCTATCCTCTGGGCTGTAGTAATCCCGATGTTCAAGAATCGCCGCCTTATCTACTCGCTCAGTCTCCTGCTCGGCGGTATCGGCTTCATTCTCCTCTGGTTCGTTCACGACCAGTATATGCTCTTCATTCCGTTCCTGCTGATAGGTTGCGCATGGGCCGCTATGCTCGCTCTGCCGTTCACAATCCTCACCAACTCCCTCTCGGGTGAGAACATCGGCGCATATCTCGGCCTGTTTAACTGCACCATCTGCATTCCGCAGATTATCGCAGCCCTCGCCGGTCGCGTCCTCGTTCCCCTCTTCGGCGGTGAAGAAATTTTTACCCAGACCAAGATGCTCGTGCTCGCCGGCGTATTGCTCGTGGTAGGCTCCGCCGTAGTTTGGGTAGTAAAAGAAACCTACGGCTCCCAAACCGCCGTCAAGGCCGAAATCGACAAGTAACAGATTACATCTTTCTAATATCACAGTGAAGAGGCTGTGTCGTAATTTAAATCTACGGCGCAGCCTCTAATTATCGGGACTGCGGCACCACCTCCACGCCAAAGACGCCCCAGCCACCGGCGCAGCATCAGCATCGAGCCACACCACCGTGCCGACACCTTCACGCTCCACCTTGCCTTCGTAATTCTCAGCATAGTACTGCGCCACTCGAGTGGTCCTTTAGTCCTTAAAGTCCGTAGAGATTAACTTCCGCAAGCGGGCGAGGCGGCGGTTAGAGCGGGAATTTGGTAACCGCTTTAACCGCAATTTTGTGGAAATGTGCTGAAATGTTTGCAAATGTGCTGAAGAGTCACTAATTTTGTGTTTTGTAACACTGCTTTGTGGCATTGCCTTAATATTCACGAGGCTGCTTTCAGGCTCCGGCATAGTAAACTTATGATTAAGAAAAGTACATTGGAACAGGTTATCAGCGAAGATCTTGCTGAGATATGGGCGCTACTCGACCAGGAAGAGAAGCGACGAGTGCTCGACAACTTTGTGATTCACAATTTCAAGAAGAATCAGATAATCTATGCCGAGGGCGAGAAGCCCGAGTTTATCTGGTGCCTTATCAAGGGTAAGGTGAAGCTATTTAAGGACGGCATAGGAGGCCGGCAGCAGATACTGCGTCTCTACCGTCCTATTCAATACTTCGGGTATCGCGCTTTCTTTGCCAATGAGCTTTACGTGTCGAGCGCGGCGGCTTTCGAGGCCTCCACATTAGGGACCATACCAATGCAGATAGTGGAAGAGCTGATCGACCAGAATAAGCAGCTGGCGTGGTTCTTTATTCGCGAGCTCTCGAAGCACCTGGGCGGCTCCGATACCCGCATTGTCAACTTGACGCAGAAGCACATACGCGGGCGCCTTGCCGAAGCGCTTACGGTGCTCATCGACAATTACGGATTTGAGGACGATGAGCAGACGCTCAAGATATATATGGCGCGTGAAGACCTCGCCAATCTGTCCAATATGACCACCTCCAATGCCATACGCACCCTTTCGAGCTTCGTGCAGGAGCGTATCATCACCGTCGATGGCCGCCGTATCAAGATTATCAACGAATCGCAACTGCGTAAAATAAGCCGCTTCGGCTGATTGAGTTATGTTGATAGCGCGACAGAAACGCAGCGAGAATATCGCTGAATATCTGCTCTATATGTGGCAGATAGAGGACACCTTGCGAGCCTTCGGATTAGACATCAATCGCATCGACGAGCAACTTATAGCCCGCTACAATCTCGACGAGGCCACTCGCAAAGAGATGCGCGAGTGGTATGAGGGGCTAATCGAGATGATGCGCCACGAGCACGTGACCGAGCGCGGGCATCTGCAAATCAACAAGAACACCCTCTCGGCGCTTGCCGATGTGCACAATCAGCTGCTCCGCTCGCCACGCTATGCCGACTACACGGCGCTTTTCTACAAGACACTACCTTTCATAGTGGAGCTGCGGGCCAAGGCCGGCGACGACAAGGCCGGCGAGATTGAAACCTGCTTCAATGCCCTCTACGGGGTGCTGATGCTGCGACTTCAGAAACGGGAGATATCGCCCGATACGGAGCTTGCCGTAGCTCAGATTTCCAAGTTTATCGCCACGCTTGCAGCCTATTACCACAAGAACGAGAAGGAGCCGCTCTTCGACGACGATTCGCCCGTGAATTAACGGCAGCGTGGCCGAGATGCGCTCAGGCATTGCGGTTAGCCGAAAAATGTGTAACTTTGCACATCAATCAAAGCTACCTCATAAATGACGGTTAACGACATATTCGATAGGGAGCATCTGTGGCATCCCTACACCTCGACAATCAACCCTCTTCCCACCTACAAAGTAGCATCGGCGCAAGGCGTGACCTTGACGCTTGCCGATGGCACGATGCTCATCGACGGAATGTCGTCGTGGTGGTGCGCCATTCACGGCTACAATCACCCGGTGCTCAACGAAGCCGTGACCCAACAGCTCGGGCGAATGTCGCACGTGATGTTCGGCGGTTTGACCCACGAGCCGGCCATCGAGCTTGGCAAACTGCTGCTGAGCATAGTGCCGCCCAATATGAACAATATTTTCTACGCCGATAGCGGCTCGGTGGCCGTGGAGGTGGCGATGAAAATGGCGATTCAGGCGTCGCTCAGCCGCTTTGAGGACCCCCAGAAAGTCAACTTCGTGACCATACGCCGCGGCTATCACGGCGACACGTGGAACGCTATGTCGGTGTGCGACCCGGTGACGGGAATGCACTCGATGTTTGGCTCGGCGCTGAGCCGACGCTACTTCATCGAGGCGCCGAGTTGCCGCTTCGACGACGAATGGGACCCGGCCTGCTGCCGCGAGCTGGAGCGCACTATCCGACTGCACCACAACGAGCTCGCGGCTCTGATTCTCGAGCCGATAGTGCAAGGCGCGGGCGGTATGCGTTTCTACCACCCCAATTACCTCAAGGTAGCCCGCGAACTTTGCGACCAATACGACATACTTCTGATATTCGATGAGATAGCTACCGGATTCGGGCGCACGGGCAAGCTCTTCGCGTGGGAGCACGCCGACGTGAAGCCCGACATTATGTGTATAGGCAAAGGCTTAACGGGTGGCTATATGACTATGAGCGCTGTACTAACAACCAAAGAGGTGGCCGACACCATTTCGCGCGGTGAAGCGGGAGTGCTTATGCACGGCCCCACGTTTATGGGCAACCCCCTCGCTTGCGCTGTAGCGTTGGCCTCCACTAAGTTGCTTCTCTCGACTGACTGGCAAGCGAAGGTGGCTCACATCGAGGAATCGCTACGCCGGCTTCTCGCTCCGGCTAAGGAGTGGCCCAATGTGGCCGACGTCAGGGTGCTCGGCGCTATCGGCGTAGTGGAGATGAGGCGCACAGTGGATGTGGGCGCGTTTCAGAAGGAGTGCGTAAAGCGCGGCATCTGGGTGCGACCGTTCGGCAGACTGGTATATGTGATGCCGCCCTACGTCATCAGCGACCTCCAGCTGCAGTACCTTATAGAGAATATGCTTGAAATAATCCGCCCGCAATGACCGACGTTTTCGCCTCATATCTTGAGCGGCTATCGGCCGAGGGCAATCGGCGCCATATCAAAAGCGCTGCCGAAGCTCGCGAGCTCTGGCAGCTTACCGACTTGGCCTCCAACGATTACCTCGGCTTGGCTCACCGTCACGAGCTCGTGGCCGAATTTCTCGCAACAGCCACCGCCGAAGAGCTGCAGCTCACCTCCAGCGCGTCGCGGTTGCTCTCCTTGCGCCAACATTCGCATCAAGCGCTTGAAGAGACGCTCGCCGCGCTTTATGGCCGTGAGGTGCTACTCTTCAATAGCGGCTACCACGCCAACGTGGGCACGGTGTCGGCACTGGCGGCAATGCCACGCACGCTGATAATAGCCGACCGTCTGGTCCATGCCAGCATTATCGATGGTATGGTGCTCTCTCGGGCCGACTTCCGTCGTTTCCGCCACAACGATATAGAGAGCCTGCGCGCGGTAATTCGGCAGAACGACGACCGCTATTCGCGGTTTGTCGTTATCGTTGAATCTATATATAGTATGGATGGTGACGTGGCTCCGCTTGCAGAGCTTGCGCAACTACGCCGCGAGAACCCCAATATGCTGCTCTATGTAGATGAAGCCCACGCGTTCGGCGTAAGAGGCGAGCGCGGGCTTGGAGTGTGCGAGGAGTTGGGCATTATAGACGATGTCGATGTCGTCATAGGCACCCTCGGCAAGGCTGCCGCCTCGTCGGGCGCTTTTGTCGCCACCACCCCCACCCTCAAAGAGTATCTCATCAATGCAGCGCGGAGCCTGATATTCTCTACGGCGTTGCCGCCCATCAACTGCGCTTGGAGCCGTTTCATCATCGAGAGGATAACGGCAATGAGCGCTGAGCGCAAGCGCCTTGCCCGGCTCTCGGCATTGCTCTACGAATATTGCAATCCGCTCAACGGCGGCATCGAGAGCCGGTCGCAGATAGTGCCGCTGGTGGTGGGCGATGCGCGGCGAGTGGTGGCCGTTTCAGATGCTCTTCGCCAAGAGGGATTCGTGGCTCTGCCCATTCGCAAACCTACTGTAGCCGCCGGCACCGAGCGTATCCGTTTCAGCCTTAATGCCTCGCTGCCCGAAGAGGAGGTGCGGCGTCTTATCTCGGTCTTATCCCATACGGAATGGAGCTGACCTTCACATACAAAACACGGGGCCAGCGCTCCGACACCCTGCTGCTCTTCTTCACCGGCTGGGGTATGGACGCCGATACCATTGCGGTGTCGGCCCACTGCTGCGATGTGTGCGTGGCGTGCGATTATCGCGATTTCACATTCGACGATGCTCCATTGCGCGCTTATCGCAATATTGTGGTGGTGGCGTGGTCGCTTGGCGTGTATGTGGCGAGCAAAGTGATTGGACCTGTCTCTCCGCTGCCTATAGCGCGCCGCATTGCCGTCAATGGCACCCCCTACCCTGTCAGCCCCGAGCGAGGCATTGCCCCCTCCGTGTATCAAGGCACAGCCGACAACCTCACCGAAGCCTCGTTGCTGAAATTCAGGCGCAGGATGTGCGGCAGCTCTGCCGAGTTCAGCTCGTTTATGGAGCGAAAGCCGCGTCGCAGCGTTGAGGCACTCCGCGAGGAGCTGGAGTCGATAAGTCGCCACTTTGCCGAGCACGGCAACGAGGCGTTTGCAAAGTGGGACACCGCCATCATAAGCGAGCGCGACCGTATCTTTCTTCCCGAGCAGCAACATCGTGGCTGGGCGGGTAATGCGTGGGAAGTGCGCTCTATCGACGCTTCGCACCTGCCTGCCGATTTGGCCGCGATTATCTCGCAGGCTGTTGTCGATAAAGAGCTCGTAGTGAACCGATTCTCTCGCAAGGCAGACAGCTACGATGTCAATGCCGCGCCGCAGCGGCGCATAGCGCAGCGGCTTTTCGAGCTGTGGCGGAGCGTGGGCTTCACGCCCGGCGGCGACATCCTTGAGATAGGCTGCGGCACCGGAGCGTTCACTCGCATCTACCACGACGAGCTGGCTCCGCATAGCCTTACCCTCAATGATATATGTCCCCCACCCCGCAACCTCGCCTATACTCGCTTCGAATGTGGCGACATAGAGAGTATCAACTTCGGCACCGCGCGATTCGATTACGTGGTCAGCTCATCGGCCATACACTGGCTCACCAATCCCGCGCTTACTTTGCGCCAAGCTGTGGACTGGCTAAGAACGGGCGGGCTGCTTGTGGTTTCGACGTTTGGCAGCCGCAACCTGTCGGAGGTGGCGCAGGCGGCCGGCGTATCGCTCTTCTACGACAGCGTGGATAAACTCACCGAAGCATTGGCCGAGGTGGCCGATGTCGTGGTGGCAACTGACGAGCTATTGACGGCCCACTTCGGCACCCCGCTCGAGGTGTTACGGCATCTGAAATCCACCGGGGTCAATGCATTGCGCCATAATCGCTGGACTAAGGCCCACCTGGAGCGTTTCAGCTCTCTCTATCCTCGAGCCACCGATGGCTCCTCTCCCCTGACTTTCAACCCCATATACATAATAGCACGTAAGAAATGAATAGTCCCCAAATAATAATGATGACAGGAATCGGCACCGGTGTAGGGAAAAGCTACGCCACCGGCTGGCTCGCCCGCCGCTTTGCCGATGCCGGACGAAATGTCACTACCATCAAGATGATACAGACCGGCAATGTGGGCTTCTCTGAAGACATCGAGGTGCATCGCCGAGTGATGAGCGTGCCCTTCTCCACTTTCGACCGCGACCTCGTCACCGCCCCCATCATAATGAGCTACCCCGCGTCGCCGCATCTGGCAGCGCGCCTCGATGACGTGGATATTGACCTGTCGCGCATCGATGCCTCTATCGCCACCCTCGCCGCAGCCGGCTACGACACTCTGCTCCTCGAAGCGGCCGGCGGACTGATGGTGCCTATCACCGAGGATTACCTCACCATTGATTACATAAAGGATAAGGGCTATCCCACCGCACTTGTGGTCAATGGACAACTCGGCTCCATCAACCATATTCTGCTCTCAATCGAAGCTCTCACTCGCCGAGGCATCACCGTGAGCCACATCATCTACAACAGGCATTTCGATGAAGATGAAGTCATTGCACGGGAGACCCGACGTTATATCAGTCAATATGTCGAGCGCAATATGCCCGGCACCGAATATATTGAGATGCCTGCCAATCTGTGATTATGAATGTAAGAATTTCAATAGATCGCGCTCTAATCAACGAGATGCCCATAGGTCGCTTCACCGGGCCTATCGAAGTGATTGACACGCCCGAGAAGCTGTGCCGCGCCCTCGCTGTGATTCGCCGTGAGCCAATCGTGGGTGTGGATACCGAGACACGCCCGTCGTTCCGGGCCGGCGAGGTACACAAGGTGGCGTTGCTCCAGATTGCCACCATATCGCGTGCCTATCTCGTCAGGCTCATTATGACGGGGTTTACATCCCAGCTGATTGACTTCCTCGAGAACGATGCCATCACCAAAGTAGGATTGTCGCTTACCGACGACTTCCAGCGCCTCACCGCCTCGGCCACATTCGAGCCGCGAGGCTTTCTCGACCTTCAAAGCTACGTGGTGCAATTCGGTATCCTCGATCGCTCGTTGCAGCGCATCTACGCCATAATCTTCGGGCAGCGCATCACCAAAGGCCAACAGCTATCCAACTGGGAGGCGCACGACCTTACCGAGGCGCAGCGCCGCTATGCGGC
Source organism: uncultured bacterium (assembly GCA_946184715.1). GTDB lineage: Bacteria > Bacteroidota > Bacteroidia > Bacteroidales > Muribaculaceae > CAMHGU01. The sequence goes on from CAMHGU010000017.1 coordinate 13,749, forward strand.
TACTGATGCCTGGGCCTGTCTCCGCATCTATGAGCATCTGGCGCAAGGCCACTTCAACCCCGAAACTTCGCCCTATCGCTTGCCCGACGAGCCTCCGGCCGACTGACCCCAAACAGCTATCTCACCGATTGTCGAAAGATTTCAGCAACCACAGCGGCATATTTCTTGATGTGGATGCACAAAGTATCCGATTTTATATGTAAATTTGTACAAAACTATACCGTAAAGCTGAATCATATGAAAATCAAAGGACACATTGTGGATGTGGTGCGCCGTGAAATATACGACGGCGAAGTAATGGTAAAAGGCGATAAGATTGCCGACGTGGCGCGATGCCGTCTGCCCGAAAGCGATAGGCCCTACCCGTATCTGCTGCCCGGATTTATTGATAGTCATGTGCACATCGAGAGCAGCATGATGGAACCGCACGAGTTTGCGCGTGTAGCTGTGTGCCACGGCACTATAGGGGTTGTGGCCGACCCGCATGAGATATGCAACGTGATGGGCGAGGAAGGACTCGACTATATGTTACAGTCGGCGAAAAGGGCCACGATGAACATCCGCTACGGTGCGCCCAGCTGCGTGCCGGCAGTGGGTGGCAATGTCGAAACCAGCGGAGCAGTCCTCGATGCCGACGCTATTGAGCGGCTTATGGCGCGCGATGACATCGGTTTTCTGGGCGAAGTGATGAACTTTACGGGCGTGCTCAACGGCGATGAACAGGTGATGAGAAAAATCGCCGCTGCACAGCGTCACGGCAAGCCGATTGACGGCCACGCTCCCGGGATAACGGCCGCTGAGCGCATGAGATATGCCGGCGCCGGTATCTCCACCGACCACGAATGTACCACCATTGAGGAAGGATTGGCGTGTATCAAGGCCGGAATGAAAGTGCTAATTCGTGAAGGCAGTGCCGCAAAAGATTTCAAAAACCTGAGACCCCTCATCGGAATGGAGCCGGGCCACGTAATGTTCTGCACCGACGACTGCCAACCCGATGAGCTCTTGCGTGGACACATCAACAGTCTGGTGAAACGCTCCATCGCCGCCGGTTTCGACCTTTTTGACATCCTTCAAATCGCGTGCGTCAACCCGCAACGCCATTATCGTCTCAACTGGGGACTGATGCAGAAGGACGACCCCGCAACGTTTGTCGTGGTGGATAACCTGGGCGCGCACTTCCGCGTGGAGCGCACATTTGTCAATGGCACAGAGGTATTCAACTATAACTCGTCGTCGGGAGCCATTCAAGCACAGGCTGCGAAAGGCCGCTCTGTGAAGTCCTATCCCAACCGATTCTTCGCCTCGCCCATTACCGCTGCCGACATCAAGCTTGACATCCGCAGCACCGACACAGTGAGAATCATCAATGCCAGCAATGGCAGTCTCGTCACCGGCTGCGAGACGATAACCCTCTCCGGCAACCCGCTCATCGACGCGCAGTATCCTTGGCCCGAAGTGCAAAAGATTGTGGTCTATAACCGCTATACACCCGGGGCGAAGCCGATTGTAGGCCTTGTAAGGGGATTTGGCTTAGGCGATGGCGCTATCGCCTCATCGGTAGCCCACGATTGCCACAATATCGTAGCCATCGGCCTCAAGGACGACTACATCGTCAGAGCCATCAACCGAGTGGTGGAGATGCAAGGCGGGCAAGTGGTGGTGTCGGCCGACGAGATGATCGACGTGCCACTACCTATAGGCGGACTGATGTCGCCGCTGAGCGGCCACGAAGTGGCTTACCGCTGCCGCCTCATCAGGGATATGGTAGAGCAAATAGGCTGCAAGATGAAAGCGCCGTTTATCACTATGGCATTTATGTGCCTGCCGGTGATTCCGGAGCTGAAGCTCACCGACAGGTGCCTGTTCGACGTCACCGCTATGAAGCCGGTTCCTCTGGTCACAAGAGGATAGCTTCCTATCGCTTACCCGAAGTGCCTTCCGACGACTGGACGCCCACCATCCTTTCGGCCGCGGCGCGGTCGGCACCGTAGCGCACAGCCAAGTCGATGCAGTAGCGCGCCTCGTCAATCTCAAATGTCGCCGCCTTGATTTTCGCTTTGATTAGATAGAGATACGCGCTCTCGCGGCTACGCGAGATAGCCTCGTTGATGTCGGTAAGCGCCGAGCCATAATGCTCGGCCGCCAGATGACACTCGGCGCGGTGCGAGAGCAGCTCGGCCGTAGGCTCCTTCTCGATAAGCGCGGTGAAGGCGGCAATGGCATCGTCGGTGCGCCCCTCGGCTTTAGCCAGAAGCGCGCGGGCGAATTTCGTGTCGGCCGAACGCCCGTCGATACGGCCGAGCTGCTCGCAGAGCTGCCGAGCCGCGTTAAGGTCGCCCTGCTCAAGAGCTATTTGGAACAGGTAGTAGCGTGAGTAGAAATCGCGCTCGTCGAGCTCCGCCACGCGGGTGAAGTCGGCCGCCGCGCGCTCCAGGCTGTCGGCCTCGAGCAGCGCTTCGCCGCGGTTACGCAGCAACGTCACCGCATTGGGGGTGATGGCCAAGGCAAGCGTATAGTTGTTGATCGATTCCGACAGCCGCCCCTGCTTGCGCTGGATAGTGGCAAGATTGGAGAGCAGCAGCGAGTTGTTGTAGTTGGCAGGGTCGGTGCGCAAAGCCCCGAGAATCATCGTCTCGGCACGCATCCAGTCGGCCCGCGCGATAGCCGCGTCGGCCGAATCCACCCACGTCATATAAGCCTGCGCCCCCGCCTGCAGCCAAGCGCCAGCAATCAGCAATAGTATAGTCAACAAACGAGCCATAATCGTATTATAATTAAAACACCATCATTCACACCCCAAAGTTACACCACTCGTCCCAATCCCCCAAACTTTCTCTCCACTTTCCACCCAATCCCACCGTCTTTACATCTTGTGTTAAAATTCACCACGGCAATAAAAATGCGCCCAAGATAGGCGGCGGCTCGCCAAATGCAAATTTCAACCAAGCTTGATTTGCATTTGGTCTCGCCTTGCACTATCTTTGTAGCTTGAAAGGCGTATGGCTTTGAAAATACTAATCACAGGCGGTAACGGACAGCTGGGCTCGTCGCTGCGCGCGGAGTTTGCGAGGCGCGAGGGCTTGGCTCCTTGCTTTGTGTCGCATAGTGAGCTTGATATCACCGACGCGCAGGCCATCGAGCGCGTGATGAGCCGAGAAGGGTTCGACGTCATAGTGAATTGCGCGGCTTATACCAACGTGGATGGCGCCGAGAGCGAGCGCGAGCTGGCCTCGCTCATCAACGGTGAGGCTCCGCGCCTGCTGGCCGAGGCTGCCGCCCGCCACGGCGCGAAGATGATTCACATCTCCACCGACTATGTATTCGACGGCCTATCGCGAGAGCCTTACACCGAGGAAGATATGCCCCACCCCATATCGCACTATGGAGCCAGCAAGCTCGAGGGCGAGCGCAAGGTGCTTGCCGCCTTGCCGAGCGCTATAGTGATACGCACGTCGTGGCTCTACTCCGCGCGCCGCGGCAACTTCGTGAGCGCAATCCTCAGTCGCGCC
>CAMHGU010000018.1 GCA_946184715.1 uncultured bacterium
TGCCGAGCGTCAATATATATATAAGGAGTACAATTTCAATACCTATAATAATAATTAACAACAACCGATGAAAATCATTCGATTCCTTATGTTGGCAGTGTTGGCCCTTGTGTCGACCACTGCGATGGCCCAACAAATGCCGCCTATCCCCGTCGATGAAAATGTGCGCATAGGCAAGCTCGATAACGGCCTTACCTACTACATCCGTCACAACGACTTCCCTGAGCACCGTGTAAACTTCTACATAGCCCAGCGCGTGGGCTCGGTGCAGGAGGAGGAGAACCAGCGCGGCCTTGCCCACTTCCTTGAGCACATGGCCTTCAACGGCTCGGAGCACTTCCCCGGCGACCGCCTCATAGAGTGGCTTCGCTCGGTGGGTGTGGAGTTTGGCGGCGACCTCAACGCCTACACCTCCACCGACCGCACGGTGTACAACATCAACGATGTGCCCTCCACCCGCACAAGCACTATCGACTCGTGCCTTCTTATCCTCAAGGACTGGTCGAACGGCCTTCTGCTTGAGAGCGAAGAGATAGAGAAGGAGCGCGGCGTGATCCACGAAGAGTGGCGCCTGCGCACCAGCGCCCAGTCGCGTATGCTCGAGCGCAACCTCGAGACCCTCTTCCCCGGCTCCAAATATGGCCGCCGCTATCCTATCGGCCTTATGAGCGTGGTCGACGGTTGCGACCACGACGTGCTTCGCGCTTACTACCACAAATGGTATCGCCCCGACAATCAGGGCTTGGTAATCGTGGGCGACGTCGATGTCGATTATATCGAAGCTCGCATTCAGCAGCTCTTCAGCGGCATCACCGTCGATGCCAATGCAGCTAAGGTGCTGCCCGAAGCCGTGCCCGACAACGACGATCCTATCATCGTGGTTGACCAGGATAAGGAGATGCGATTCAGCATCGTTCAGCTCTTCTTCCGTCGCGATGCCAGCACCCCCGAGGAGAAGGTCAATATCGACTATATGCTTGAGCTTTACGCCACAAGCGTGGTGTCGCTGATGCTCAACGCCCGCCTCACCGAGCTGTCGCAAGAGCCCGACTGCCCCTTCCTTCAGGCCGGTGCCGACGACGACGAGTATATAATGACAATGTACAAAGACGCCTTCACCGTGTCGGCACTCCCCAAGGAGGGCCAGACCGAAGCTGCCGTGACCGCCATCGCCAAGGAGGTGCGCCGCGCCGCTGAGTTCGGGTTCACCGCCACGGAGTATGCCCGCGCCCGCGAAGAGTATATGTCGCAGCTCGAAAGCGTTTATAACAACCGCAACACCCAGAACAACGAGTTCTATGCCCTGCAATACGTGGAGAACTTCCTTAAGAGCGACCCCATCCCCTCGATTGAGCAGGAATATCAGATAATGCAGATGATTGCCCCCAACATTCCGGTGGAGGCCATCAATGAGATTTTCAAGACCCGTATCATCAGCTCCGAAGGCAAGAACGTGGTGCTCCTCAACTTCAACCGCGAGCAGGAAGGTGTGCGTATCAGCACTCCCGAATCGCTGCGCATCGCCCTCGACGCCGCCAAGACCGCGCAGATTGAGGCTTATGTCGATAACGTGAAGAACGAGCCGCTGATTACCGAGCTTCCCACCCCCGGCAAGATCGTGAAGGAGGAGGAAGTGAAAGAGCTTGGCTACAAGGTGCTGACGCTCAGCAACGGCGCCCGCGTGGCCCTCAAGAGCACCGACTTCAAGGACAACGAAATCAAGCTCCAAGGCTATGCCAGCGGCGGCGTCTCGACCGTTGACCCCGCTGATTACAACGAGGCTAAGCTCTTCGACTCGGCTATCGACGCCAGCGGCCTCGGCAACTTCAGCAAGACCGAGCTTGACAAGGCTATGGCCGGCAAGCAGGCCAGCGTAAGCCTCGGCTTAGGCGAAGGGTATGCTCTCGTAGAAGGCGAAAGCACCGTCAAGGACCTCGAGACGATGATGCAGCTCCTCTACCTCAAGATGACTGCCATCAACCCCGACCAGAAGTCGATCGACAACCTCAAGAACACCCTCAACACTGTGCTCAAGAACAAAGAGATAGTGCCCGAGATGGCTCTGAGCGACTCTATCCAGGTGACCTTCTACAACCACGACGCTTACCACACTCCCTACACCGCTGCCGATGTGGAGGCCTTCCGCTACGACCGCGCTCTGGAGCTGGCCAAGAAGTACTACGGCAATGCCGCTGATTTCACATTCGTGCTCGTGGGTAGCTTCGACGAGGCCACCGTGCGCCCGCTCATCGAGCGCTACATAGCCTCGCTTCCTTCGCTCGGCGTTCAGAGCGATAAGATGGTGGAAGGGTTTATCAGGCACCCCCAGGGCGAGACTATCAACAGCTTCACCCGCAAGATGGAAACGCCTAAGGCCTTCGCCTTTATGTTCTGGTACAACACCAAGATGCCGTGGACCCTTGACAACGCCATCAAGGCCGACGCCGCCGGTCAGGTTCTCGATATGATTCTGCTCAAGAAGATTCGCGAGGATGCCAGCGCCGCTTATTCGGCATCGGGTGGCGGCAACGCTACCATCGAGTGCGGCCGTCCGCTCAACCGCATCGTCGCCGTGTGCCCGATGAAGCCCGAAATGGCCGACGTCGCTATCAAGATTATGCGCGAAGAGGGTCCGGCTCTGGCCACCAACATCGACGCCGAGATGCTCAACAAGGTGAAAGAACTGATGGTTAAGCAGTCGCAGACCAACGCTCGCGACAATGAGCACTGGGTTTCGATTCTTACCAACCACCTCAAGTACGGTATCGACTTCGAGACCAACTATATCAGCACCGTCAACGCCCTTACGCCCGAAAGCGTGAAGAGCTACGTGGGCACCCTGCTCAGCGATGGCGATAACGTTCAGGTGATAATGCTCCCCGAAGAGTAATCAACCGCGACATCAATAATCTACGCCACGGGGCGGCTCCACATCGGGGCCGCCCCTTACTATATAAAGAGCCGAGGCCGGCTGATGGGCCGGCCTCGGGCTGCGTTGTGTCGATAAAGATTGGGGTAGGGGACGCGAAGCGTCAGAGGGTCTTCTTCACTTCTACCTCTTCGAAGGCTTCGACCATATCGCCCACCTGGATGTCGTTGTAGCCTACGATGCTCATACCGCAATCGTAGCCTGAAGCCACCTCCTTGGCGTCGTCCTTGAAACGCTTGAGCGAAGCGAGGTCGCCGGTGTGGATGACGATACCGGCGCGGATAAGACGCACGCGGCAGGAACGCTTGATTTTGCCCTCACGCACGATGGCGCCGGCGATGGTCCCCACCTTGGAGATGTGGTAGGTCTGGAGCACTTCGGCGGTGCCGAGCACCTCTTCCTTGACGTCCGGCTCCAGCATACCCTCGATAGCGGCCTTGACCTCTTCGATGGCGGAGTAGATGATGGAGTAGATGCGGATATCAACGCCTTCACGCTCGGCGGCGCGCTTGGCGGCTATCGACGGGCGCACCTGGAAGCCGATGATGATGGCATCGGAGGTGGCGGCGAGGTTCACGTCGCTCTCCGAAATCTCGCCCACGGCTTTGTGGATTACCTTCACCTCTACCTCTTCGGTCGAGAGCTTGATGAGCGAGTCGCTGAGGGCTTCGATAGAGCCGTCCACATCGCCCTTGACGATGATGTTCAGCTCCTTGAAGTTGCCTATGGCGCGGCGGCGGCCTATCTCCTCGAGGGTGAGGTGGGTCTGGGTGCGGAGCCCTTGCTCGCGCTGCAGCTGCTCGCGCTTGGAGGCTATCTCGCGGGCTTCCTGGTCGCTGTTCATCACGTTGAAGCGGTCGCCGGCCGTGGGTGCGCCGTTGAGGCCGAGGATGAGGGCAGGAGCCGACGGGCCGGCCTCTTTGATGCGCTGGTTACGCTCGTTAAACATCGCTTTGATTTTGCCGTAGTGGGTGCCGGCCAGCACGGTGTCGCCTATGCGCAGCGTGCCGGTCTCCACAAGCACTGTGGCAATGTAGCCGCGGCCTTTGTCGAGCGACGACTCGATGATGGAGCCGGTGGCTTTGCGGTTGGGGTTGGCTTTGAGGTCGAGCATCTCGGCTTCGAGCAGCACTTTCTCCATCAGCTCTTCCACACCGATGCCTTTCTTGGCTGAAATCTCTTGCGACTGGTACTTGCCGCCCCAGTCTTCCACGAGGTAGTTCATATTGGCGAGCTCCTCTTTGATTTTCTCTGGGTTGGCGCCGGGCTTGTCGATCTTGTTGATGGCGAATACGATAGGCACGCCGGCTGCCGAGGCGTGATTTATGGCCTCGATGGTCTGGGGCATCACGCTGTCGTCGGCAGCGACGATGATGATGGCGATGTCGGTCACCTTGGCACCGCGGGCACGCATTGCGGTGAACGCCTCGTGACCGGGGGTGTCGAGGAAGGTGATGCGGCGGCCGTCGGCGAGCTTCACGTTGTAGGCACCGATGTGCTGCGTGATGCCACCGGCTTCACCGGCGATGACGTTCGACTTGCGGATGTAGTCGAGCAGAGAGGTCTTGCCGTGGTCCACGTGGCCCATAACGGTTACGATAGGCGGACGGCGCACGAGGTCTTCCTCACGGTCTTCCTCCTCCTCGGAGTGAATGGTCTCAACCACTTCGGAGCTGACAAATTCGGTGGTGAACCCGAACTCCTCGGCCACGATGTTGATGGCCTCGGCGTCGAGGCGCTGGTTGATTGATACCATCACGCCTATGTTCATACAGGTGGCGATGACTTGGGTGACGTTGATGCCCATCATCACGGCCAGGTCGTTGGCGGTGACAAACTCGGTGAGCTTGAGCACCTTCTTCTCGGCGGCTTCGTGGGCGGCGTTCTCCATCTCGCGCTGCTCGTTGAGCTCGCGCTTCTCTTTGCGGAGCTTGGCGGCCTTCTTGCTGGGCTTGCTGGTGAGGCGGGCGAGGGTCTCTTTGACCTGACGCTGCACGTCCTCTTCGCTCACCTCATTGCGCATGGGCGGGCGATGCTTGTCGGCGCCTTTGCTGCTCTTGGCCTGCTTCTCCTTGGCGGCACGCGGCTTCTCTTGGATAAGGCTTGCGCTCTTCTCGATATCGACTTTCTCGGTGCCGATGCGGTGGCGCTTGCGCTTATCGCGCGAGCCGCCCGCAGCGGTGCCTGATGCCGAAGCCTGCTTGCCGCTCTTCTTGCGCGGACGCGTGGCTTGGTTGATCTTGTCGAGATCCACGTGGCCCACCACGTTGAGGGTCAGCGCGGGCTTCGATTGCGGTAGTTTGAACACCTCGGGCTCGGCAGGCTTTTCGACGGGCTTCTCCTCGGCAGTTGGCTCAACGGGCTTCTCCTCGGCGGGCTTTTCAGCGGGCTTCTCGGCGGGCTTTTCAGCGGGCTTCGCTTCGGCCTGGGGCTGCTCGGCCTGGGGCTGCTCGGCCGGAGCTGTCGGCTCGGCGGGCTTAGCGGCTTCGGCTTTGGGCTGCTCGGCCGGAGCTGCGGGCTTGGCCGGAGCTTCGTCAGGTTTGGCCGGTGCTTCGGCGGGCTTGGCAGGTGCCCCGGGCTTGCTGAGGTCGATGTGGCCTACCACCTTGAAGGTGGGCCTTTCGGCCGTAGTCTTAATCTCTTCGGACGGACGATGCTCGTCCTTGGCTGCCTTACGCTCCTTGATGCGACCCGAAATCAGCTTGTCGGAGCGTTGCTTGTTCTCTCTATCGGCGCTGAATTGGGCCAGGAGCATCTCATAGTGCTCATCTTCGATGCGCGTATTGGGATTGTCGGGATTCTCAATCGTGATGCCTTTCTTGGCGAGAAATTCGAGAAGAAAGGCCGGCGCTCGGTTTAATTCTTTGGCTGCTTTGCTTATCTTTATCGACATATTTTGAAATGAGAGGTTATACAATTAGTTAATTAAGAAGCGCGTGGCACGGCAGCTCGCGCGGGTGCCGGTGGCGTTACTCGTCAAATTCGGCGCGGATGATGCGGAGCACCTCATCGACGGTCGACTCCTCGAGGTCGGCATCTTCGATGATCTTCTCGCGGGGCGTGCGGAGCACGCTCTTGGCGGTGGCGCAGCCCATATCCTTGAGCGACTCGATAATCCAGGGCTCGATCTCGTCGGCGAAGTCGTCGATGTAGATGTCTTCCTCTTCGTTGTCGAGGTCGCGATACACGTCGATGTTGTAGCCGGTGAGCATAGTGGCGAGCTTGATGTTCAAGCCGCCCTTACCGATAGCGAGCGACACCTCTTCGGGACGCAGAAACACCTCGGCGCTCTTATCCTCTTCGTTGAGGCGGATAGAGGTAATCTTGGCGGGGCTGAGGGCGCGCTGGATGAAGAGCTGAGGATTGGTAGTGAAGGGAATGACGTCGATGTTCTCGTTGCGAAGCTCGCGCACGATGCCGCGGATACGTCCGCCTTGCACGCCCACGCAGGCGCCCACGGGGTCGATGCGGTCGTCGTAGCTCTCCACGGCTATCTTGGCTCGCTCGCCCGGGATGCGGGCCACGGCCTTGATGGTGATGAGGCCGTCGTTGATTTCGGGTACCTCTTGCTCGAAGAGGCGGCGCAGGAAGTTCTCGCTCGTGCGCGACACGTAAATCTTCGGGTTGTTGTTCTTGTTCTCAACGCTCTCGATTACGGCACGCACCTGCTCGCCTTTCTTGTAGATATCGGTGGGTATCTGGTGCTCGCGGGGGAGGATGAACTCGTTCTTGTCGTCGTCGAGCAGGAGGACCTCACGCTTGAAGAGCTGAGTAACCTCGGCCGTCACAAGCTGGCCTTCAAGCTCCTTGAATTTGTTGTAGATGGCATCCTTCTGGAGATCGAGAATCTTGGACGAGAGGGTCTGGCGAAGGTTGAGAATGGCGCGGCGGCCAAACTTGGCGAAGTCTATCTTCTTGGAGTACTCTTCGCCCACCTCGGCATCGGGGTCGGGGAAGTCGGGATTGTTGCGAGCGTCGGAGAGACTTATCTGGCGCACGGGGTCGGTCACTTCGCCGTCGGGCACTATCTCAAGGTTCTGATATATTTCGCAGTCGCCCGTGTCGGGGTTCATAATGACGTCAAGGTTGTCGTCGGAACCGAATTGCTTAGCGAGAACGCTGCGAAACGACTCCTCGAGAACGCTTATCATTGTGGTCTTGTCGATGTTTTTGAGTTCTTTGAACTCGGCGAAGCGGTCGACCATGTCGACGGTTTCAGCTTTCTTTGCCATTGTAGTTGATTGGTTTGTTATTTAGAATTTGATTATATATTTCGTCTGTCGATTGAGGGCGAAGGGGATTGTGACCTCTTCGGTTACCATCACGGGGCGCTTGGCGCCTTCGGGCTTCACCTTGCGCTCTATGGCGAGGGTGAAGGCGTCGTCGGTGATGGAGCGGAGAATGCCGGTGAGCTTGCGCCCGTCGGTGGTGTAGGTCTCCACTTCGTTGCCGATGTTCTTCTCCCACTGGCCGCGCACGGTGAAGGGGGCAGTCAGCCCGGCCGAACCCACTTCGAGCTCGTAGTCCTCGATGTCGCGGCTTACGGCGCCGGTGATTGCGTTGCTGATAGCCACGCAGTCGTCGATGTCGATGTCGTTGTAGCCGTCGATGGTCACGGTGACGATGTTGTCGGGCGCTACCGTCACATCCACGATGAAGATGTCGGTGCCCGCTACCGCGGCCTCGGCCGCCTGGAGTATTTCGTTTCGGTCAATCATTGCATAGGGTTATATAAGTGATGAGGCAAGGGGCCTCGGGGTTATTACTCTGCTTGGTTCCATATCGGGAAGGCTGTCGCTTATTGTTAAGAGGAGCCTGTCGCTTATTATAATAAAAAAGAAGGAAGCATCTGCCCCCTTCGCCATCGATATGGTTTGCTGACGCTGCAAAGTTACTACTTTCTCCTTATTAATAAAAGAGAGCGCCCCTGAGAGCCCTAAAATCCCCCGAATTTTTATGAAAATTTAACAAATCGACCGTCGCGAGGCGGTGCGGCGCTCGCCTATGCCATCGCAGGCCTTGCTTTTCGTGATGAAAAAGGGTGAAGCGGGGCGGAAGCGAGGGCGGGGCGGGGACGAGGGCGAGCCGATAAAACCGTTGATTTCTGCCGGAGGAAATGAGCGGCGATTGGCGAGCGGCAAAAGTTTCCCAAAACATCGGTTTTAGGCTACTCCTGCAGGGTGTTGAGTCGAAAAAGTTTTCCAAAATGGAAATTTTTCCGAGCTACTTGCCGCAAAAAGTTTTCCAAAAAGAAAATTCACCGCGAAAAAATATTGAAAAATTTATTTCAAAAAGTGTTGCGTGAATGAGAATGATGTTATAACTTTGTCATCGCTTAGCCTCCGCCCCGCAAGGGGCGCGCGAGCAAGCCCGTGAAGGCCTTCGTGGTCGCTAAATGCGGTCGAGAATAGTCTGTAAGCCATATTCGGTGGGTGATACCCCGCTCAGAGAGCGCCACAGCGGCAGTGCAGTGGCATAGCGATTGCGGCGCGCCGCGGTCGAGGGCGAAGCAGGCAGGGCGGCAAGGCTTGCAAGGCTGCAAAACAGTCAACTTTGGCAACGATATCGTTGCCGAGAGTTGACAAAAAAGAAAATCGGGCAGCACTCGCGGTGGCCCAAAAGCTGAGATGAAGAAATAATAGTATTAATACCTTAATTAATAAAGAGATAATGGCAAGAGAAGTCATCACAATTCAGAAACGCGACGGCCAGCGGGAACAATTCTCGCTCGATAAGATCAAGAATGCCGTGCGCAAGGCGTTCCTCGCAGTAGGGTCGTTCGCTACCGAGGACGACATCACCAACATCCTCTCGCGCCTTCGCATCAGCGATGGTATGACCGTGGAGGAGATTCAGAACCAAGTGGAAGTGGCCCTTATGGCCGAGCGCTATTTCTCGGTGGCCAAGAGCTATATGCTCTATCGTCAGGCCCACACTGAGGACCGCGACACCCGCGACCGCCTCGAGTTCCTGATGAACTACTGCGCAGCCGACAATCCGGCCACCGGCTCCAAATACGACGCCAACGCCAACGTGGAGCACAAGAACATCGCCACGCTTATCAGCGAGCTGCCCAAGGCCGGCTTCATCCGCCTCAATCGTCGTATGCTCACCGACCGTCTCAAAGAGATGTACGGCAAAGACTTCTCCGACAAATATATGCGTCTGCTCTGCAGCCACTTCATCTATAAGAACGACGAGACCAGCCTCGCCAACTATTGCGCCTCCATCACGATGTACCCCTGGCTCCTGGGCGGCACCAAGTCGATAGGCGGCAACTCCGTGGCTCCTACCAATCTTAAGTCGTTCTGCGGCGGCTTCGTCAATCTCGTGTTCATCGTATCAAGTATGCTCAGCGGCGCCTGCGCCACCCCCGAATTCCTGATGTATATGAACTACTTCGTGGAGAAAGAGTACGGCGAGGACTACTACCTCAACCCCGAGCGCATCGTCGACCTCTCCATCCGCCAGCGCAGCATCGATAAGGTGATTACCGACTGCTTCGAGCAGATTGTGTACTCCATCAACCAGCCCACCGGTGCCCGCAACTTCCAGTCGGTGTTCTGGAACATCTCTTACTACGACCGCTACTACTTCGAGTCGATATTCGGCGACTTCCGCTTCCCCGACGGCTCGCAGCCTCACTGGGAATCGCTCTCGTGGCTGCAGAAGCGCTTTATGAAATGGTTCAACCAGGAGCGCCTCAAGACGGTGCTCACCTTCCCCGTCGAGACTATGGCGCTGCTCACCGAGGGCAACGACTGCCGCGACAAGGAATGGGGCGACTTCACCGCCGAGATGTATGCCGAAGGTCACTCCTTCTTCACCTATATGAGCGACAACGCCGATAGCCTCGCCTCTTGCTGCCGCCTGCGCAACGAGATTCAGGACAACGGCTTCAGCTACACCCTCGGCGCCGGTGGCGTATCGACAGGCTCCAAGAGCGTGCTGACCATCAACCTCAACCGCTGCATCCAGTATGCCGTAAAGAACGGTATGGACTATATGCAGTATCTTGGCGAGATTGTCGACCTCGTGCATAAAGTGCAGCTCGGCTACGACGAGAACCTCAAGGAGTTCCAGCGCAAAGGCCTGCTCCCGCTCTTCGATGCCGGCTACATCAACATCGGCCGCCAGTACCTCACCGTGGGCGTAAACGGCCTCGTCGAAGCTGCCGAATTCCTCGGCCTCGAAATCAACGACAACCCGCAGTACGTGAAGTTTGTGCAGGACGTGCTCGGCCTCATCGAGAAGTACAACCACAAGTATCGCAGCAAGACCACTCTCTTCAACTGCGAGATGATTCCCGCCGAGAACGTGGGCGTGAAGCACGCCAAGTGGGACCGCGAAGACGGGTATGTGGTGCCCCGCGACTGCTACAACAGCTACTTCTACCGCGTTGAAGACACCTCGCTCAATATCATCGACAAGTTCCGCCTCCACGGCCGCAAGTACATCGAGCACCTCACCGGCGGCTCCGCCCTCCATATGAACCTCGAAGAGCACCTCTCCAAGGCGCAATATCGCCAGCTGCTCCGCGTCGCTGCCCACGAAGGTTGCAACTACTTCACGTTCAATATCCCCAACACCCTCTGCAACGAGTGCGGCACCATCGACAAGCGCTATCTGCACAAGTGTCCCAAGTGCGGCAGCGAAGACCTCGACTATCTCACCCGCATCATCGGCTATATGAAGCGCGTAAGCAACTTCTCGGCTGCCCGCCAGAAGGAAGCCGCCCGCCGCTATTATGCCCACGACAAGGGTGAGGTGGAAACCTACGTTCCCGTGCAGACCGAAGGCGCTACAGTATGCTAAGGTGCTACAACTACGATATCGTAGCTTCTGAAATCCCCGACGAGATTACTCTCGCGCTCAATATCACTGGCTGTCCCATCCACTGCGAAGGATGTCACAGCCAGTGGCTTTGGGACGCCGAGGCCGGCGAGCCGTTGACCGACGACACTCTGCTCGCCATCATCGACCAATACGGCTTCGGCATCACCTGCGTGGCCTTTATGGGCGGCGACAACGACCCCGCCGAGATAGCGCGCCTGGCCGAGGTGGTCAAAGCGCAGTGGCCCGAGATGCGCCTCGGCTGGTACTCCGGCCGCGACCGCCTGCCCGACAGCTTTCCCGCTACGCGCTTCAACTACATCAAGCTCGGCCCCTACATAGCCCGCCTCGGCGGCCTCGACAAGCCCACCACTAATCAGCGCCTTTATCGCATCGGTCCCGACGGCACGATGACGCATCTCCCTATGTATAAGCAGCACTGACCCCGCTTTGCCGCTAATTGCCGATTTTTGTGTATCTTTGTGGCCATATTAGCCACTATAAAGATACTTCCGGCCTTGCGACGTTTATTTCAATACCTGACTTTCGCCCTTGCTGCGGCAGCGCTTCTCGCCTCCTGCAGCAAGCGCGAACCTATTGACCCCATAAAGCCGGTAGCGAAGCGCACCGTGCTGTTCCTCACCGGCGTGGGGGCCATTTACGACCTTAACCACGAGCTCGTAATAGAGCTGCCGCATTGCACCTACGCTAATCAGATTATCGCCGACGGGGCCGACTATTTCGTGTCGGGAATCCATGACCAAGAGAAGGTGGGGTATTGGAAAAACGGCAAGTGGAACACCCTCCACGTTGATTTCATCGAGGACGTGGACCACACCATCAACGGTATGGCCAAGTGGGAATACTATATCTATCTGCTCGACCATCCCCACGTGCTGAAGAATAGCGGCATCTATCGCCTGGAGGACGGCGAGCGGTTCCTGTCGGCTCCGCAAGCCCTCGCCGTGACCGACGGCAAATGCTTCGTGGTGGGTAGCAAGCGGACCGACGACTCGGGCGGCAACTATCTGCCGGTGGTATATACCGAGCAACACGGGGTTTACATTCCCGAGCAGCTGCCGCTGCCCGAAGGCGCCGTCGCCGGCGACTGCACCTGCGTGTATGCCGGAGGCACCGACCACTGCGTAATAGGCGGATATGCCGACGGTTGGCCGGTGATTTGGGTCGATAAAGTGCTGCAGATACTCCCGCTTTCCTATCCTCCCGAAGCGAAACAGCCTTATGAGATGCTGGGTGAGGTGAGCTCTATCACCGAGTGCAATGGCATTATCTATGCCGCCGGCAATGAGCCTACGCCCACGATGCGGTCGGTAGCTACCGTGTGGAGCGAAGGTAAGATAAGGCATTTGGTGTATTCCCCGAGCCAGGCCACCGGCTCTGAAGTGCTCGAAATCAAAAGCTATGGCTCCGACGTGTACGTGCTCACGCTCGAATATAGCACCGACAGCGCCACCGGCGACTTCGTCACCACCACCGTGCTATGGATGAATAATGCCGTAGTGAAAGCTTATCGCGGGTTCACGGCCGCCAGCTTCGCAGTCTTATAGCAACCCGTATGTGTAATCTCACCGATTTATATGCAATGAAGCCGCTCCGAATCATAATCGTTTCACTTCTCCTGGCAATGGTAGGGATAGCCCACGCGCAAGTCACTACCCCTGAGGATAGCTTGCAGAAGCTCAACACCGATAGCATCGTGCGCGACTTCGACAGCCGCCCTTTCTTCGGCCTTTATAAGGACAACTATTTCGTGCTCGGCACGGCTCTCAATGAGAAACCCACCCAGTACAACTCCGACGTCAAGTTTCAAATTAGCTTCCGTCAGCGCCTTACCAAAGCCGTTCTGCCCTGGCACAGCTACCTCTTCCTATTCTACACCCAGAAGGCGATGTGGAATATCTTTGAGGAGTCGCTGCCTTTTCGCGACCTCAATTTCAACCCCGGTATCGGTATCTCAAAGCTCATCATCTCTAAGGACCGACTGATGGGTAAGGCCACGATTCTCTTTGAACACGAATCCAACGGCCGCGACGGCGAGGCCTCCCGAAGCTGGAATAAGGTGTCGCTCTGCGGCTCGCTGTTCGTGCTGCGCGACCTTATGGTGCACGGTAAGATATGGATTCCCATCATCGACGGGAAGCAGAACAAGGACATCCTAAGCTATAGCGGCATATTCCAAGTGGGAGCGCAGTATATCTCGCCCAATAAGCGCTGGGTAGTCGATGCCACCTTTGTAAAGCGCAAAGGCTGGAACTTCAACTTCAACACCACTATCAACGTGGGATTCCGCCTCAGTCGCACTGCCAACCAGTTCTTGATGCTGCACTTCTACGACGGCTACGGCGAGAATTTGCTCGACTACAACAAGTACCACTGCCGCATTCGCCTCGGCCTGCTCATCCGCCCCGTTTTCTTCAGCGACTTCTGACCCCGGATTCGACCTCGGTCAAGTGCCTCTCAACTATGTGTCGCGGCTATCTGCGCTGCGGCCCCGAATTATTATGCGCCGCATCGTGCTTTTATACCGATTTTTTCTTACATTTGTGAGGGTGCTTTTGACAAAACAATCAGCCGTGACGCAAAACCTTTTCATAATATAAAGCGATGGAAAATAGGATAGACTACTCTCTGAAGGACAACTGGTTCCGACTGCCCGACGTCACTAAGGACGTTGATACGTTCTACATCTACTCCACGATATTTATGGGCGCCAACGAGGGCGACCCTGACTATGCCACGCTCGACAATGCCGAGATGCTTGAAGGCATCGTGATTGAGCACGCCATCAAGTCGAGCGTTTTCGACGAAGCTACCAACGTGTTCATCCCATATTACCGCCAAGCCGGAATGAAACTCGAGGCCGAGACCTGGCTGAAAACAGGAGAGATTACCTCGGTACTATCCGGCCCTTATGCCGACATCGTCGCCGCTCTCGATTA
This sequence comes from uncultured bacterium, assembly GCA_946184715.1. GTDB lineage: Bacteria > Bacteroidota > Bacteroidia > Bacteroidales > Muribaculaceae > CAMHGU01. Next base: position 13,723 of record CAMHGU010000018.1, read on the forward strand.
CTACTTCGAGCACTTCAACCAGGGACGCCCGTTTATCCTTGCCGGTCATAGCCAAGGCTCGGCTCTCGCCAGAATGGCGCTCAAGCAATACTTCAGGGAGCACCCCGACCGCTACGAGCGTATGGTGGCCGCCTACGCTATTGGCTTCTCTATCACGGCCGACGACCTCGCCACCTGCCCTCACCTGAAATTCGCCACCGGCGAGGCCGACACCGGTGTAATCATCAGCTGGCACGTCGAAGGACCGAAGAACGAGGAGGCTAACGCCCCCACTGCCGCGCTGCTGCCCGGCGGCATCGCCATCAACCCGCTCAACTGGCGGCGCGACGACACCTACGCCCCGGCAAGCGACAACCTCGGCTCCCTCGTGGCCGACGAGGCTACCCTCACCACCGAAATTCGCGACATCGGTGCCGACGCCCGCGTGTGCCTCGCCCGAGGCACCGTCATTACCAACGCCCGTGCTGTCCCTAACGAGATGCCCGACTTCGCCGGCCCGCAGAGCTACCACCAGGACGACTACTCAATCTTCTTCTGCAACATCAAGGACAACGTGGCCAAGCGCGTAGCCGCCTTTTTGGCAAAGAGATGAATGCCTTCATTAACAACAACTTATAATCTAATAATTCAATAACCTTCAACTTTTAACCGATATGAAAGCTGATCTGATTATCAAGAACGCGCGTGTGTTCACTGCCGATAGCGTCAATCCTCAGGCTACGGCCTTCGTGGTCAAGGACGGCAAGTTCCTATACGTGGGCGACGAAGCCGGCCTCGCTGCCTATGAGGGCGAAGTTATTGACCTCGGCGGCAAGTTCATTATGCCGGGCATCATCGACAGCCACGTCCACGTCACCACGGGCATCGGCTTTGAGTATGTCGATTACGGCGAGTATATCGACTGCTCAAGCAAGCAGGAAGCCCTCGACTTTATGGCGCAGTATGTCAACGCCACTCCGGGACTTGAGCGTTACCGGTTCATCTTGAATCGCAACAACTTGAGAGGTGAAGAGCTTACCAAGGAGGAGCTCGATGCCATCTGCCCCGACCACGAGCTGCAGGTGCTGGAGCTGGATATCCACAGCTTGTGGGTAAACTCTAAGATCCTGGAGGCCCACGGCATTACCGACGCCACCCCCGACCCCGCGCCCGGGCTCGCTTATTTCGTGAGGAAGAACGGCCACATTACCGGCAATGCCTTTGAGTCGGCAGGCTGGCCATTCCTCTTCGACTATCTGAAAAAGCGTTTGACCGATGAGCAGATTGCCTCGGCCATCGCGCGATGGATAGCATTCTGTAAAGAGTACGGCGTTTGCTCGGTATTTGATGCGGGATTCCCAGAGAACAACGACATTCACGAGCGTATCTACTTCTATCTCCGCGAGCTCGACCGCCGTGGCGAGCTGCCCATTTATATTGATGGCTGCTACGTCCTCACCAACCGCCACAAGATGATGGAAGCCATCGAGGAAACCAAGCGGTTCAATCGGGAGTTCGACACTGAGCACCTCAAGGTGCACACCCTCAAAATCTTTATGGACGGCACCCTCAAGATTGAAACTGCTGCGATGGTCACCCCCTACGTCGATACCGGCACTTCAGGCGCCACCACGTTCAACGCTCAAGAGGTGGCCGTGATTCTCAAGGAGCTGAATAAGGCGGGCCTCGACCTTCATGTCCACACCGTGGGCGAGCAGGCTTCGCGCGTGGTGCTCGATGGCGTAGAGCTGGCTCGCAAAGAGCTGGGCGATGACTTCCGTGTGAAGGTAACCTGCGCCCACCTCTGGGTGCAGGACGATGCCGACCTCGGCCGATTCGCCAAGCTCGGTGTCACGGCCGATTTCAGCCCCGCTTGGCATAGCGGTGTCCTCGGTGGCAACCCCTATGAGGCTTGGTCGAAACTGCTCGGCCCTGAAAGAGCCGCGGCAATGTTCCGGAGCAAAACAATATGGGATACCGGCGCTCTCGTCACTTGGTCGAGCGACGACGTAGCCTATGGCGATTTCTCTACCTGGAACCCTTATCTGGGTATCGAAATCGGTATGACGCGCTTCAACTGCGCCAAGACCAAAGGCCCCGAGGTGGCCAAAGTGGTGGCCGAGCTTCCTACGCCCGACCAGAAGATGAGCATCCAAGAGATGCTCATAGGCTACACCATCAACGGCGCCAAGCAGCTGGGCATCGAAGCCACCAAAGGCTCCATCGCCGCAGGTAAAGACGCCGACTTCCTCGTATTCGACCGTGACCTTCTCACCGCCGAGCACGCCGGCTTCAGCCACATCCTCCCCACCGACGTATTCTTCGCCGGCAAGAAGGTGAACTGAGCCGACCGAGCTCGCGATGTCCGATTAAGATACCTGGCCCAACTTCAACGCTGAAAAAACTTTTCGGCGTCGAAGTTGGGCTATGTAGTCGTAACGGCCGAGATGAATACCGACGACGGACGGCGAGTGCCGGTTCGGCAGAGCGCCGAAGCCGAAGAGTTGACGGCAGCGCTCTACAGCCTGCTCGAAGTCAACCCTTCCCCGATAGGAAAAGTAAAATCCGTGGTACCCCTAAAACCACTTCCCCAAAAAGTCCCGACTGACAATCAGGCACTTACGCAGCCCTTAGCCGCAATGCGGACTAAAGCGGATAGAATATGAAATATTTTTGGTGCAAAAAGGTGCGGATATAATAATATTGTTATTATATTTGCATCAAAATTACTCAATATGACATTGCGAAAGTGGATTGAAGATAGGGCTGTTCATGGTTATCCCACGTTTTCGGTCGAAGATGTGAGAGCTGCCGGCTTGTGCTCTTCAGAACAGATTCTACAGAACGAACTCTCCAGATTATGTTCAAACAAGACCATAGCCAGTGTATATAGAGGTTATTACGTTATTATTCCAGTTCATTATGTTTTGCGCGGATCAGTGCCGGCGACCTATTATATTGACCAGTTAATGTCGTACCTGCAAAAGCCTTACTATGTATGTATGCTTAGCGCAGCCGAGATGCTTGGTGCAGCTCATCAGCGTCCCCAGCAATTCTCTGTAATGACGACTTTTCCTAAGCGTAGGACAGTTTCTACTCGTAATGTAACCATAGATTGGTTTTATCGGGATGGACTACCAGAGGAAGCCCTAATTACAAAGAATACAGAAACGGGAACTATCCGCATTTCAAATCCTCTTCTGACAGCCGCTGACCTTGTGCAGTATCAGCAACACGCGGGCGGACTTTCGCGGGTCGCCACCGTACTTGAAGAACTTTCAGAACAGATTGACGTTAACAAGCAATTTGCGCCGGTTGCAACTTATGTAAAAAAGGTCGT
>CAMHGU010000019.1 GCA_946184715.1 uncultured bacterium
GATCTTCACGGTAGCGGTGGTATCGGGGGTGCCGCTGTAAGGCTTCAACAGCTCGAGAAGGCGGGCGCCGATGCGCTGCCCCGGGCCGAAGCCGTCGGTCGAGGCCTTGAAGGTCACTTCTCCGGCAGCCGCGCTCAGCGCCGCTGCCACTACACACATTATTATAATAAGATTGCGTTTCATTGTAGCCATAACATTAATTATAAGAACATCACCGCAAAGATAGCGTTTTTGGCCATATATGCAATGCGCCGAGGCGCGATTCTCGGCATCGTGATTTTGCGCTATCAGCGTTTTGCCGTAAATTTGCACATTCAATAACCAAGCAGAAACAGAATGAATATAGCTATAGTGGGCGCCAGCGGCGCCGTAGGTCAAGAGTTATTACGAGTGCTCGATGAGCAGAACTTTCCGGTCGATGAGCTTACACTCTTCGGTTCCAAGCGCAGCGCCGGCAGGCAATACCTGTGGCGTGGCAATAGCTACACCGTGAAGGAGCTTAGCCACGAGTCCGACTTCAGCGGTATCGACATCGCCTTCGTATCGGCCGGGGCTTCCACCTCGCGCGAGTATGCCGAGACTATCACCCGCCACGGCACGCTGATGATCGACAACTCCAGCGCCTTCCGCCTTGAGCCCGACGTGCCGCTCGTGGTGCCCGAAGTGAATGGCGACGACGCCTTTGACGCGCCGCGCCGTATCATCGCCAACCCCAACTGCACCACCATTCAGATGGTGGTGGCCCTCAAAGCTATCCACGACCTGTCGCCCATCAGCCGCGTCCACGTGGCCACCTATCAGGCGGCCAGCGGCGCCGGAGCACAGGCCATGGCCGAGCTGGAGCAGCAGCACGCCGACATCGTTGCAGGCCGTGAGCCCCACGTGGAGAAGTTCGCCTATCAGCTGGCCTATAACCTTATCCCCCACATCGACGTGTTCGGCGACAACGGCTACACCAAAGAGGAGATGAAGATGCACAACGAGACCCGAAAGATAATGCACGCCCCCGGCATCAGCGTCAGCGCTATGTGTGTGCGCGTGCCGGTGATGCGTGCCCATAGCGAAGCCATCTGGGTCGAGACCGAGCGCCCCGTGTCGCCCGACGAGGCCCGCGAGGCTTTCGCCAAGGCCCAAGGTGTGGTCGTTGTCGACAACCCGGCCGAGAAGCAGTACCCTATGCCGCTGATGGTGGCCGGCAAAGACCCGGTGTTCGTGGGGCGTATTCGCGCCGACATCGCCAACCCCCGCGGCCTCAGCTTCTGGGTGGTGGGCGACCAAATCAAAAAAGGCGCTGCCCTCAATGCCGTGCAAATCGCCCGGCACCTCCTCGCCCGCCAATAAATATCGCCCCCTCGACCACTCGATCACTCGAATAATCGAAAAAAATGAAGCTTTTGTGTAAAAAATACGCAAAAAGTTTTGGCGGTTCAAAAATTGTGCTTACCTTTGCAGTGTAGTTTTTACACAAAGCCCTCCGGCAACCGAAAACCGAAGGCCAACCAAAGAATAAACGAAGCGATGAAATACAACGAGCAAACCCAAATGTGGGAATCGAAATACTGGCACCCGGCCGTCACCACCGACGCCGTAGTGGTGGGCTTCGATGGCGAGGAGCTCAAGATCCTGCTGATACAGCGCGGCATAGAGCCGTTCAAAGGGATGTGGGCACTGCCGGGCGGCTTTATGGATAAGGACGATGCTAACGCCACCGAGGCCGTGAAGCGCGAGCTGCGCGAGGAGACGAGCGTCACCGACATCTTCCTGGAGCAGTTCAGCACCTTCAGCGATGCCGCCCGCGACCCTCGCGAGCGCGTCATCACCATCGCGTTTTTCGCCATCGTGGATCCCAAGGCCTACCGCATCATAGGCGGCGACGATGCCAGCGACGCCCGCTGGTTTGCGGTCAACAACCTGCCGGAGCTCGCCTTCGACCATAGCGAAATAATCCAGGCCGCGCTCACACGGATGCGCGAGCGGCTCCACACCGAGCCTATCGGCTTCCGCCTCGTGGGCGAGGAGTTCACGATGCCTCAGCTGCAGAAGACCTACGCCCAAATCGACCAGTCGGCTTGCAACTTCGAGATGTGCACCAAATCATCAGAAGAGCCATCGCACAAATTAAATTTGCCCAATTCCGAAAAACCGCGTCGCGGCCTAACCAAGTGGATTCACGACCGCCGCAACTTCTCCAAGAAGATGCTCAGCAAAGATTATGTGAAAGATACCGGTCGCACCCTCGGCGGCAACCCTAATCGCTCGCCCCACATCTACCACTTCGACGAAAAGGAATACTACCGAGCGAAGGACCCCTACGACGACCAATAATCCCGCTTCCCTCCTCCACGCTGAGGAGGTTTTATAGCCCGAAATCTTCAACGTGTAACTTTTACACAATCAAGCGAAACCAGCGCTTCGCCCCATACTAAATACTCTAACATTCAAAAGCGTAACTTTTACACAATAAACAATACAATTATGATAGGCAGCATCATCGGCGACATCGTAGGCAGCATTTACGAGTTTGCCAACATCAAGACCAAAGAGTTTCCCTTCTACAGCCCCAAGGGCAACTACACCGACGACAGCATAATGAGCATCGCTACGGCCGACTGGCTCCTGCACGGGGGCAACATCCGTCACTACTTCGCCACCTACGGCGCCAAATACCCGTGCCCTATGGGCGGCTATGGCGGCGGCTTCAAGCGGTGGCTTAGCGAGATGGCGCGCGACGGCTACGCCGTGCCCTACAACAGCTGCGGCAACGGCTCGGCAATGCGCGTAGGCCCCGTGGGCTGGGCGTTCGACACCGAGGAAGAGGTGCTGGAAGCCGCCCGCGTCAATGCCGAGTGCACCCACAACCACCCCGAAGGCATCAAGGGCGCGCAAGCCACCGCCCTGGCCATCTTCCTCGCCCGCACCGGCGCCGATAAGGAGACGATACGCAAGGCCATCACCGACCGCTTCGGCTACGACCTCACCTTCACCTGCGATGCTATCCGCGACAGCTACGGCTGGGGCGAGCTATGCCAGAACACCGTGCCGCAGGCCATCGTAGCCTTCCTCGACGGCACCGACTTCGACGATTGTATCCGCAACGCCATCTCGATAGGCGGCGACAGCGACACCCTCGGCTGCATCACCGGCAGCATCGCCGAAGCGTTCTACGGAGTGCCCGACGCACGCCGGCAGTACGCCCTCGGCCTCCTCTCCGATGAGCTCCGCAAGGTGGTCACCGATTTCGAAACCAAATTCCAATCCAAAAACCAACACTAATATCAACCACTAAACAACTTTACAGCTATGGCAACCCCCGACAAACAAACCGCAGGCACTAAAGCCCACATCTACAACCTCATCATCATCGACGAGAGCGGCTCAATGAGCAGCCTCACTCAGGCCACAATCAATGGCGTGAACGGCACCATCCAGAGCATCCGCGACGCTCAGGCCAAGCACGCCGACACCCAAGAGCACTACCTCACGCTCGTGACCTTCGACACCACAAGCTACCGCCCGCCGGTGCGCATTCTCATCGACCGCCAGCCCATCACCGCAGTCACCGAGTTCAAGAACTACAGCCCGCAAGGCTGCACCCCGCTCTACGATGCCGTAGGCATCTCGCTCACCGAGCTTCACAAGGCGATTGCCGGCGACCCCGATGCCTCGGGCGTGGTGACCATCGTCACCGACGGCTACGAGAACGACTCCACCGAGTGGGACCTCGCTGCCGTGTCGGCCCTCATCAAGCGCCTCACCGACGAGGGCTGGTCGTTCTCCTATATGGGAGCCGACCACGACGTGAAGAGCGTGGCCTTCTCGCTCAACATCACCAACACCGTGGAGTTTGCTCACGACGAGCAGGGCACCGGCGCTTCGTGGGCCCGCGAGACGAGCGCCCGCAGCAACTATTACGACAGCATGGCTAACATATACTGTCGCATGCAGTCCAAGCCGCTATCATTGGGAGAGAAGCGCAGCCTCCGCCGCTCCCTCAACGAGCAGTACTACACCGAGCGCGTCACCCCGGGGCTCGTCAAGAGCCTAAAGCAGGGCGAGGTATTCGTGTTCGGCAGCAACGGGCGCGGCATCCACGATGGCGGCGCCGCCGCGGTGGCCCTCCGCAAGTTTGGCGCCGTGATGGGACAATCCGATGGACCGCAGGGACAGAGCTACGCCATCCCCACCACCGCCACCCGAGCAATCCTGGAGCAAGCCGTAGCACGCTTTACCGACTATGCCAAGCAGCACCCGGAGCTTCACTTCTACGTCACCGAGATAGGCTGCGGCAAGGCCGGATACACCCCGGCCGACATCGCGCCGATGTTCCGCGACTGCATCAGCCTTGAGAACGTATCGCTCCCGAAATCGTTCTGGGACGTCCTCGGCCTGAAGATGTAATCTCTCCACACATATAGGAGCACATACACCCGCGCGCGCCCTCGCAATCACGCATTGCCGAGGGCGAGCTTTGCCGTAATTGCTAAAAAATGATAACTACACTTGCGCAGGCGCGAAATATCACTAACTTTGCGGTGTGGAGCCTGCGCGCCCACGTTACCAACTTATACACTATCAGAATACCGCAATGTTGCAAATCAACAATCTGAGCTTCACTTACCGGAAATCGGGAATGACCGTCTTCGACACGTTCTCGCTCAATCTGCGCGAAGGCGGCGTGTACGGGCTCTTGGGCCGTAACGGTGCCGGCAAATCCACGCTCCTCTACCTGATGGCCGGCCTCCTGACACCCGACTTCGGCGAGGTGCTTTTCGACAACTACAACGTAAGAGACCGCGCGCCGAGAGTGGTGGCCGACACGTTTATCGTCCCCGAGGAGTTTGACCTGCCGGCGGTGAAGCTATCGGAATATGTGGCAATCAACGCGCCGTTTTATCCGCGCTTCAGCCACGACGACCTGCGCCGCTATCTCGACCTCTTCCGGCTGCCGCCCGACGTACCTCTCCACGCCCTATCGATGGGACAAAAGAAGAAAGCGTATATGAGCTTCGCCCTGGCCACCGGCGCGCGGCTGCTCATTATGGACGAACCTACCAACGGGCTCGACATTCCCAGCAAAGAGCAGTTCAGGCAGTTTATCACGATGGGAATGACCGACGACCGAATCGTGGTAATCAGCACCCACCAGGTGCGCGACATCGACCGCCTGCTCTCCCACGTCACCATCATCGACCAAAGCCGCACGCTCCTCAACCGCTCCACCGCCGAGATAGCTCAGCGGCTGCAATTCGGCCTCGCTACCGACATTGCCGACGCCCTCTACGTGCAGCCCACCATCGCCGGCAATATGGCCGTGATGACCAACCACTCCGGGCAGCCCGGGCCTATCGACCTTGAGCTGCTCTTCAATGCCACCCTTGCCAATCCACAGGGCATCGCGCAAGCTTTCGCCAACCCCTTAACCGAACAGCCACTATGAAAAATAACGTTTTCGATTGGAGCCGCTTTCTCCTCTACCTCAAGAAGGAGACCACCGAGCGCCGTCGCTTCTACCTCCTTATCCTTTTAGGCATCTACGGAGGATTGACCCTCCTTATGTGGCTGGGTAATCTTATGTACGAAGCCGACAACGACCTCAACGCCGACAAGGTCGATCTGACTTTCATCCGCTGGTTCATCACCTCCATCGGGGTGTTTCTGTCGTGGATTAGCGCCTCGCTGATGCTGCCCGACCTGAAAACCCGGCCGCGCCGCGTCGCCTTCCTGATGACGCCCGCCTCGACGCTCGAGAAATATCTCGCCCACGTCCTCCTCTACGTCGTCGTCTTCCTGCCGGCCTACTTCATCTGCGTCCAGGCTGCCGACCTCACCCGCTTCCTGCTGATGAAGCTGCTCTACCCCACCAGCCAAGCCACAGGCCTTATCGACTTCGTCACGCCCATCGTAAGCGGGCTATGGGAAATACATCCGCTACTCCCCGTCACCCTCGCCCTCGGCAACCTGCTGATGATAGCCTACTTCACCCTCGGCGCGGTAATATGGCCCAAATACAGCTTCATAAAGGCGTATGCCAGCCTATATGTCATCTCGATGGCGTTCTTGATAGTGTCGGTGCTTATCAACACATTCTTATACTATGTGCTCCGCTTCGTCTCCGACATCTTTGCCGGAATGAGCGACACTATGACCTACCTCATCGTCGATCTCATGCTGCTCAGCGCCTGCGCGGCTCTGTTTACGGGAGCCTATCGCCTCTTGCTGCGCCGCGAGCTTCAACCCCTCAAGTTGCCATGAAGATAGTAATCCAGCGAGTAAGCCAAGCCTCGGTAGCTGTCGATGGGCAGCTCATCGCCTCCATAGGCGCCGGAATGATGATTCTCGTGGGGGTTGCCGACGACGACACCCCCGCCGACGTGGCCTATTGCACCCGCAAAGCCGCAGCGCTGCGTATCTTCCCCGACGATGCCGGCGTGATGAACCGCCCCGTCACCGACTGCAGCGGCGAGGTGCTCGCCATCAGCCAATTCACGCTCTTAGCCTCTACCCGCAAGGGCAACCGCCCCTCCTATATCCACGCCGCGCGCCCCGAGCTGGCCATTCCGCTCTACGACCTTTTCTGCCGTGAGCTCTCGGCCGCCATAGGCCGCGATGTAAAGAAAGGCATCTTCGGCGCTGATATGAAAGTGTCGCTCATCAACGATGGCCCCGTGACCATCATCATCGATTCTAAAGAACAATGACCCCTGATACATTAGTTTTCGCCTCGGCCAACCCCAACAAGCTCCGCGAGATGCGCGAAATCATAGGCGACCGCTACCGCATCCTCGGCTTGGCCGACATAGGTTGCCACATCGACATACCCGAGACGGGCGCCACCTGCCGCGAGAATGCGCTCATCAAGGCGCGCTTCGTCAAGGAGCACTACGGCCTCGACTGCTTTGCCGACGATAGCGGCCTCGAAATCGCGGCCCTCGGCGGGCAGCCGGGGGTGCGCACGGCCCGCTTTGCCGGCCCCGAGTGTTCCGACGACGACAATATGGCGCTCACGTTGCGCCTGATGAAGGATGTGACCGACCGCTCCGCGCGCTTCATCACCGTCATCGCCCTTATCCGCGGCGAGGAGGAGATGACCTTCGAGGGCGAGATGCGCGGCACCATCGCCACCGAGCGGCGTGGCACCGGCGGCTTCGGCTACGACCAGATATTCCTTCCCGAAGGCTACGACCTCACCTACGCGCAGATAAGCGAGGAGGAGAAGAATGCCATCTCCCATCGCCATCGCGCTGTAGCTCAGCTGCTTGCCTACCTGTAACGGCCTACGGCCTATCGGCGCACCACACGGTCGCCCTCCACGGCCACCTTGCCTTGCTTGGCGAGGAGGTCGATAGCTCGGGCTATGGCCTCATCGGTGTTGGGCGTGCGGCGCGCGAAGCCTAATTCTACGGCAGCCAGGCGCTGCATATCATCGCGTGTGAGCGACACTTGCTCGCCCACGATGTAGTCCACCACGTTCATCACCTCCATAACGGGGATATCGACCACGCTGCGGCCGGCGGCTTCGCGGTAGGTGTTGTATCCCTCGGCGGCGGCCTTCGATTCCCAGTATACTAAGGTGGTGCCATCCGATAACGGATCCACGTAGTAGCTCATCAGGTGCTGGTCGATGAGCATCTGCACCTTAGGGGTCATACGCGCCAAGCCCCACAGCTCGGCTATGCGCTTATAGAGCAGCGTGTTGGTGATGGGCTGCTCGGCGTGAATGAGCGACTTGAGCTGGTCGCGCACTCGAGCCGACGAGTTGAGCACCACATCTTGTGTGTTCTTGAAGCTCGACGCCTGGAGCCGCGACAAGGTGTAAGGCTTGCGGCGGGCATTGGTAATCTCCACAGTGGCCTCCTCGGCTGGGTTGAACTTCTTCACCTCCACGGGGCGCTCGGCGGGCGTGGGGGTATCGGTGCCGGCGAGGATAGCGGCAATACGGTCGGTGATGCGCTTCACCACCGCCTCGCTATTGTCGAACCAATCAATCGACCACACACGCATCACGTTCCAGTTGAGCATATGGAGCACATTGGGCTGCACTATCTCGCGGTCGCGCGTGGTCTTGGTGTCGTAGTAGTTGTGGCCGTCGCATAGAATGCCGAGCATATACTCGTTCTCCTTGGAGGGGTGAAGCACGGCGAGGTCAACCTTAAACTTGGAGCGCCCCACGAGCGTATCCACCTGGTAGCCTTTGGCGCGGAGCGCTTCGGCCACGAGGGTTACAAACTCCGAGTGCTGCTCATTGGCGGCCATCACGGCCGACGATGTGGCCAGGCGACCGCTGCGGGCAAACTCGAGGAAGCGCTTCAGCCCTTCCACGCCTTTGGCCTTGGAGCGGTTGAGGTCGATCTGCTCGGGCATCAGCGTGGAGTAGATTACCATCTCATAGCGGGCACGCGACACCGCCACGTTGAGCCGTCGCTCTCCGCCCTGATTATTGAGCGGCCCGAAGTTCATCGAAACGTTGCCGTCCTTATCGGGCCCGTAGCCCACCGAGAAGAGAATCACATCGCGCTCGTCGCCCTGCACATTCTCAAGGTTCTTGATGAATATCGGCTCCTCGCCACCGTAGGCGGCCTCTTCCAGCTCGGCCTTTCCGGCGAGGGTCTCGGTGAGGATATCCTCGATAAGGTTCTGCTGCACTTGCGAGAACGACACCACGCCGATGCTGCGCTTGCGCAGCTCGGGGTCGCTGAGGCGTCGCACCACCTCGTCCACTATGGCCTGGGCCTCGGCGCGGTTGCTGCGCGAGCGGCCCTTGTCGTAGGTGCCGGTGACGGGCACAAGCGTCACCTTCGACACGCGGTCATCAACCGACGGGAAGGTGTAGAGACGGCTCTCGTAGTAGTTCTCGTTGCTGAACGCTATCAGGCTCTCGTGCTTGCTGCGGTAGTGCCACGAGAGGTAGTAGGAGGGCATCGAGAGTGAGATGCAGTCGTCGAGAATGCTTTCCATATCGTCGATGTCGGCCTCGTCATCGTTGGTCGATGTGGTGGTAAAGAAGCTCGTGGGCGGCATCTGGCGCGGGTCGCCCACCACCACAAGGTTCTTGCCGCGCGCTATGGCGCCCACGGCTTCGCTGGTGGGCATCTGCGAGGCTTCATCGAAGATTACGATGTCGAATTTCTCGGCATTGAGGTCGATATATTGCGCCACGGAGATGGGGCTCATCAGCATGCAGGGGCATAGCTTGGGCAGCAGCGTCGGGATCTGGTCGATGATGCGGCGTATGGAGGTGCCGCGACCGTGATTGGCGATGTTGCGCTTCACGATACCCACCTCGGAGCTGGCGCTGGCCTCCATCGTAAGCGAGGGTATGCGCGCCGCAAGGCGGCAGTAAAGCTCTTTCTTGGTAAGCTCCTGGAATTGCGAGGTGAGCTGCCGATACTTGGCTATCTGCTGCTCGAAAATCAGACCGTTGAAGAGCTGCAGGCGCGGGTCGGCGGCCACAATAGCGAGGGCCTTGCTGTGGCTTACGCTCTTGACGAAGAGCGAGGCGGCCTCGGCGCCGGTGTGGCCGGCCTCTTCGATGGCTCGCACCACGGGGCGCAGGCCGCGCTCTATGAGTGCCTTGCGACGGTAGGCCCATTGATACCAGTCCTTAGCCGACTGCCCGAGGGCGTCGCTCCAGCCGGCGGCGAGCGCGGCGCCGAAGCCGGTCAGGCCCACATCAGGCAGGTCAACCTCGGCATGCGCCTTGAGGTCGGCAAGGGCTTTATTGTAGTCGTCAATCCACTCCACGATTTGACTCAAATGGGGCGTATAGAGCGTGCGGAACTGCTCGAAGTTGGTGCCCACCTTATTCATAAAGGCGCTAAGGGCTTCGGCAGGCTGCCTATCAGCGGCCCTTGCGGCTGCCACTACGGCATTGTAAAGCAGCAATCCATTGGCCACGGTGGAAGCAATCTTATCCCATTGCGGCACGCCATCGGAGCTGAGGCGGGCAATGAGCTGGGCCGAGGCGGCCACCACGGCGTCGTCGCGCTTGTGGGCTTGCAGCTTCTCTATGAGCGCGGGTATCTGCGCCTTGCTCACCTTGCCGTAGCGGCCGAGCTGCTTCTTCACGGCGTTGGTGGCGAAGTAGCGGGGGATAAACCACTTGGCGGTGGCTTGCTGCCACTGCGAGGCGAGGGCGTCGGGGTTCTCGGCGAAGATGCCGTCGGCCAGGGCGAGGGTGCCGGTCACTTCGGCATAGATGGCGTCGCGGTTGCGGCCGGCCTCTACGGCTTGCCCCACGGCGGTGCGCTGCTCGCTCGACGCTATGGCTATCACATCGGCATTGAGTGAGGGTATCTCACGGAGGGCATCGACAATCTGCTTCATAAGGCCAAGGCCTTGCTCGGTGTCGGGTGTCTCCACCTCCATCACGTCGGCAAGGAGCTGTCGCGCCTCCTTCAGATGCGCCAGTGCCTCGGCAAGGGGACGTGGGTTGATGGCGGCTATCGTGGCCGGGTCGAACCCTTCGGGGTATAAGCCGCGCAGCGGATGCGTGCACGGCTGCCCCGACACTTGGAACACCGTGTCGAGCTGCCGCAGCTGCTCGGCCAGGGCTGTGATGTCGGCGCCCGTGAGCGCGGCCACCACCTCTTCGTCGAGTTTCACCTCCCCTACATTCTCGGTGAGGTAGTTGGTGATGCATTCGTAGAGCGACAGCCCCGACTCGCGCTTGCGATGCAGAGCGTCGATATATTGTATCAGCTCCTGCCGCTGCTCGTACAGCTCCTGCGATAGCTGCTCAAACTCTGCCGGCTCCTTGATGCGGGCCACGTCGATGGCTTGCGAGAGCTGGTCGAGGAAGTGCGACTTGGTGGCCTTATTGGAGTGTATCTCAAGGCAGAACGGGTCGAGCCCCAACTTCTTCAGTCGCTTCTGCACCACCTCGAGGGCGGCCATCTTCTCGGCCACGAAGAGCACTCGCTTGCCGTGGTAGAGGGCATTGGCTATCATATTGCTGATAGTCTGCGACTTGCCGGTACCCGGAGGGCCGTAGAGGATAAAGCTCTTGCCCTGGCCGGAGTCGATTACGGCTTCGAGCTGCGAGCTGTCCACGTCGAGGGGCGTGGCATAGTCGGCGGGCTTGGCTTGGGTGTCGAGCTGGCGGGCGTCGGTGGGCGCGGAGGTGTCGGTCCACTTCACGCGGCCGTCCATCAGGCTGCTCACCACCGGGTTTTGGTGTATCAGTGCCGCGTTGGTGTGGATATCGTTCCACATCACGAACTTATTGAACGAGAACAGCCCTATCATCGCTTCCTCAATCACATCCCATCGGCTCATATGGCGAATACACTGGCGCACGGCGGTGAAGATGCGGCGCACGTCGACGCCGTGGTCGTCGGTGGGCAGCGGGTTAAGCCCGTCGAGCGACAGGTCAAACTGCTGCTTGAGCAGCTCGCAGAGCGTGATGTTGAGCGTTATCTCTTCGTCGCGGGAGCGCACGGCATATCCACGGTTGCCGCCATGGCGCACTATGTCGATGGGCATCAGCAGGATAGGGGCGTAGCGCGGCCGCTGCGACTTGTCGGTCTCGTACCATTTGAGCATACCGAGCGAGAGGAATAGCGAGTTGGCGCCATTCTCCTCCTGCAGGGTGCGCGAGGTGCGATACACGTATTTCAACGCCTGCTGCAGCTCGCTATCGGAGAGGTAGGAGCACAGGCGGTTATTGTCCATTTCGGCTACCACGAGCTGCGACAGTTGGGGCGCCGAGGCCGAGTTGTAGATGCCCCACTCGTCGGGCTTAAGTCCTTCGGTCGGTGCGGGCATCACCTGAAACGACGCGCCGTCGTAGATGCGGTCCTCGAGGGTGTCGAGGTTGAACGACACGAGGGGTATCACCCTGCGCCCTATCCGCATATTGATAAGGTTGTTGCGCAGCGAGATGTCGAGCAGCTTGCGCTCCCAGAGCTGCTGCTTGGTGAGGGTGGTGGTGCCTTGCGGCAGCAGGTCGCCATAGCGGTGCTGCTCAGCCACGCCGGTGGTGGCGTTGCTGTGGTCTATGCCCTCCACCACGGCCAGCGAGCCGTCGGCGTTGCGCTGCGGCAAGGGGCGCACGCCCTCGAGCCGGCATCGCTGCACATCAATAGCCGCCACGAAGCTCTCGGCTTCGCCTAAGGTGGCCATAGCCTTCTCCACGGCACGCTCGAAGGTCACATCGCCATCGCTGGTGAGCATCGTGCTCTCCACCACCACCATATCGCTGATGCCATCGGCACAACTCTTGAGCACAAACGAGGCGTCGTCGATTACCATGCGCGGAGCGGTCATCGGCGTGAGCCACGCGCCCACGAAGGCGTGCCCCTTGCTGAGTATTATCATAGGGTAAAGCCCGGCGGCCTCAAGGCAGGAGGCGTAGAGCAGCGACAGGTCGAGGCAGGTGCCGAGCTTCTCGCTGAGCACACGGTCGGCAAGGCGCACCCGCTGCCCGCTCTTCTCGAATCCGGCCGGCGGCGTGGCATAGACCAGCGAGCGGCTGCGCAGCGCCTCATAGATGGCGGCCACCTGCTGCCGCGCGCGATTGTGGTCCTGCGACTGGTATTCGTCCATCGCCGACGCGCCGGTCCACTCCTTCATAAAGCGGGCGGCATCGGCAAGGATGGCGGGCACGGCCGGACTGTTGGGCGTGACAAAGGCGGCCAGCATCTGCGGCATTATCGCCGAGCCGAGCCAGTGTTCGTAGGCCATTATGTTGATCTCATAGTCGTGCTCGAAGAGGGTGTCGCCGCCGCAGGTGAGGGTCACGCGGAAGGTGGTAAGCACACTCTCGGTGAGCTTCAGCAGCTGCTCCGCGTCGGGGCGTATCTCAAAGTCGTCAACTCTGACGGTGGCGCCCGGCTCCACCAGCGCGATTCCCGCGCGGCAGGGGGCGAACATAGCTCCGGTGAGCGACAGCTCCAGCTCGCGCAGCGGCGCCGCCGTGTCGTTGGTCACTTCGCAACGGTTGCAGGCCTTGACGCCGTTATATACCAGCGCATAGTTGAGGCAGGGCATATAGTCAAGCTCTATCTTGCCCTGATACGGGGCGGCAAACGGTAACTGAACAGACATAACGGGTGGTTATTTATAGTGGTTATAGATTATATAATATCGTAGAATGGGGATAAGCATCAGCGGCACGAACGCCGGATTGACATATTGCGGCAGCAGGGGCGACAATACGAGCAGCAGGGCGATGGCAATGCCGTGGCACGCGGCCCAGAGGCGCAGCCCGCGCTTCCCGCGCTTGAACCAGAGGGCTACCAGAGGATAGAGATAGAGGGGCGTGAGCCACACGGCTACCAGATTGCGGGTGGTGGCCGGATGGCTCGACACCACCACGAGGAAGGCGATGATGCAGCCGCCCAGGGCATAGAGAACGAACAGCACGGTGTCGAGCCAGCGCGAGAGGCGATGCCGGCGCAGGTCGCGGTAGCTGACGGCCGCCACTATCAGCAGCAGCGCGATAGCGACGGTGAGCGGGTGGGCGTACCACGGCGTCGGCGCCTCTACCACGCCATCGGTAGTGCCCACATTGACCACCACCTCGGGCGGCGCGGCCACCAGCGGCACTTCGCGGCCGAGGCTGTCGGTGTAGTGGGCCGCCTGGGTGTAGCGTTTCAGGTAAAGGGGCGCAAACATCTGCTGGCGGGCGTCGATAGGCTTATCCACGTCCCAGCCGAGCGCCAAGTCGATGCCGAAGAGCGACCACGCGTAGTGGGCAGCATAGTGGTGGATTATCTCGCGGAAGGTGGGCGCCGTAGCGGCGGTGTCGCTACCCCACGTGAGCGACGGCACGGCGGCTTCGAGGAGGTCGCGCGGCCGAGTGGCGCAGTTGTCGAGAATGAAGCTGTAGTGGTAATGGACATTCTCGGGCCGCAGGTTGTGCCTTACGAGGCGCAGCAGCTCGTCCTTCTGCTGCGGCGTGAGGTTGAGCCGCTGCTCCCACACCATCGAGCCGCGCGCCTTATAATAAGGTAGGAAATAATCGGTGGGGCACGCCTCGAGCATATAGTCGGCATCGCCGGCTATGAAGCGGTAGAGGAAATTGGGCTCGTTGAAGTCGAAGGTGCCGTAGTTGAGAATGGCGTCGTAGTCGGGGGTGACCACGCGCAGGGCCGTGTGGCCGTACACCTCATATACCTCCGGGCCGGGGGCGCAGGTGATCAGCCCTATTGTCACCTCGTCGGAGTCATACTCGCGCTGCTCGCGGCTCTGCGCTCCGGCGATGCCTACTGTCATCAACAGAGTCAGCATCAGCGATATGTAGCGAGCCGGTATCATTTCACGGTGTCGGGGCTGTGGCGCAGATAGTCGTTAAGGGCGGCTTCGGCGTCGGTGGCCGAGGCGCCTCGGTAGAGCTGGCGGCCTTGATTGTCGATAGCCACAAAGGTGGGGGTGCTGTTGATGCCCAAGCGGCGCAGCTCGGGGTTGGCGCTGCCGCCTAAGGCCCAGTAGTGGCGCCAGAGGGTCAGCGCCGAGTCGGTGCGCAGCGTGCGTTTCCACACCGCGGTGTCGTTCTCGAGGGCGATATCGGCCAGCTGCAGCTGCGCCGCGCCGTAGCGGCTTTTCAGCCGCTTCATCAGGCGGATATCGGCCTTATGGGCCACATTCTCGGGTAGCCAGAAGTAGAGCAGCGAAGCGCGAGCGTCGGCCGCCGCAAAGGAGGTGAGGGTGTCGGCATTGGTAATCAGGGCAAACGACGGAATACGGCCGCCCTGCTGCCGCCTCAGAGCCGTAGCATCGCCCACGGCGCCGATATGCACCTTGGCAAGTTGCTTCATCTCCGAGTCGGGCAGTCGCTCAAGCAGTCGCTGCGCCGCCTCCACGTCGGCCTCGGTGAAGATGTAGTCGTAGCCCACGAGCAGCGCCGTGAGAGGGTCGTCGGGGGCGTTCTTCACCATCTTCTCCACATCTTTATGCACCGCCTCGGCATTGCCCTTGGCGATGTCGCCGGCGTGCCCGCTCACCCACTCGGCCCAGCGGGCATTGAGCTTATCGCCCTCTGCCACCGTGGAGTAAGGCTCCGAGAGCTTACCCGTGAGGGTCACTTCGTCGCCGTTGCGCATCACTAAGTGGGCTATGCGCGTAAGGTCGCGGGTATAGACCTCCACCACCGTGGGCTCGCTGCTGATGCCCGAAAAGTTGAATTTGCTCTCCATCGCGGGCACCCACAGGCTCTGCACCGCGTCGCGCGCCACATACACTATGCGCACATTCTGAGTGCCAAGCCCCTCGAGCTCGCCCTCGATGTAAAAACTATCGCTGCTGCAGCCGGTGAGAAGCACCGCCACAGCCACAGCCATCAATATCCTTGTGATTGCTTTCATCGTCATCTCATTATAACCTACAAAGATAACATTCTCCCCCCGCAATTCCAAATCCTTTCTCCCGCCCCTCTATAATATATAGCCTATCTAGAAGCTCTAGTCTATCTAGAATATCTAGCCCCCTCCCGCCGCCTCCTGTTGATATTCTCGCCGCTAATGCCTATCTTTGCGGTAGCGTAACGCCCCTGCCCGATGACCGAGGGAAAAAATATCCGCCCTGCAATAGCGATAGTGGTGCCCTGCTTCAATGAGGAAGCGGTGCTCGCCGCCACGGCCGAGCGCCTCCTGGCATCGCTCGACGCGCTGATTGAGCGACAGGAGGTGGCCGAAAGCAGCTTCCTGCTCTTCGTCGACGACGGCAGCACCGATGCCACGTGGCCTATATGCCACGACCTGGCCACCCGCCACCCGCGCATCGCCGCCATCAGCCTCTCGCGCAACGAGGGCCTCCAGGTGGCGCTACTCGCCGGTATGGAGGTAGCCGCCGACACTGCCGATGCCGTTATCACCATCGATGCCGACCTCCAGGACGACATCGCCGTTATCCCCGAGATGGTGCGACTCTTCAGCGAGGGCGCCCACATTGTATATGGCGTGCGCCACGACCGCTCGGCCGATACGCCCTCAAAGCGCCGCACCGCCTCGTCGTTCTACCGCTTGCAGCACGCCCTCGGCATCAAGACGCTCAAGAACCACGCCGATTTTCGCCTCTTGAGCCGCGAGGCCATAACCCGCCTCGGCCAATTCGGCGAGCGCAATATCTTTATCCGCGGCATTATCCCGATGCTCGGCTTGCCCACGGCGCAGGTGTCCTACGCCCGCCTGCCTCGCCTCGCCGGCCATAGCAAATTTTCCACTATGCGTATGGTGAATCTGGCCATCGACGGCATCACGTCGTTCAGCATTCGTCCTATGCGGGTCCTCACCATCTTGGGGCTGCTGTTTCTGGTGATTGCTCTCGGCATGGCGGTATATGTGGTGGTGGCCCTGCTGATGAAGCGCACCATCCCGGGATGGTCGTCGCTGATGCTCTCGCTCTGGTTTATTGGCGGCTGCATCACCATAGGCCTCGGCATCATTGGCGAGTATATAGGCCGAATCTACATCGAGGTGAAGCACCGCCCCCGCTATTTCATCAACCGCCGCGCAGGCCTTTGAGCACTCATCGGGCCACTTTACTGATTCTCGCTGTACTGCGCGGGCATAGTGATGCCCGACATTGTAGAAACACCCGCAATGT
>CAMHGU010000020.1 GCA_946184715.1 uncultured bacterium
GACTTCGATTGTTAATAATTATTTGCCGATAATGCGTGCGTGTAGAATATTTTTCGTAAATTTGTAACTTGATAAGAACGGCTTGTGCTCACTTGAAGCGAGGGCTTTAAGCTATGCTGCGGGCAGAGGCAAGCCGCGACGTAAATAGTTACAACATTAAAACGCTAAAATATGAAATTCAAAGTCAACAGCAAGTTGCTATCGGCCCGCCTGACAGCCGTCAGCAAGGTGGTCAATTCCAAGAACACCATTACTATTCTCGACAATTTCCTGTTCAGCCTTGAAGGCGATGTCCTTGTGGTTACCGGTAGCGACAATGAGAACACACTCATAGCCCGCATTCCGGTGGAAAGCTCGGAGGGGCAGGGCCGCTTCGCAGTCAACGTAAAGTATATCCTCGACGCCATTAAGAGCGTGAGCGACCAAGCGCTTGAATTCAACATCGACGACCGCAATTTCGAGATTAATATCCGCTATCAGAACGGTTACTTCAACTTCATCGGCATCAATGGCGACGAATTTCCGCGCCGCGATGAGCAGCCCGAGGAGCAGGTGCGCCTGTTGCTCAGCTCCAAAGAGCTGGCCGAATCGCTCGACCACACTCTCTTCGCCGTGGCTACCGAGGACTTCCGGCCCATTATGATGGGTGTGCTCTGCGACATCAAAGAGGACGCTATAGTGTTCGTAGGGTCCGACACTCATAAGCTCGTGCGCTTCACCAACAACAACCTCAACGGCGGCGACGCTGCCGGTCACAGCTTCATTCTTCCGGCCAAGCCGTGCTCCATCCTGCTCAGCCTGCTGCCGCGCGAGGACGAAGCTCAGGTGAAGGTGGAAGTTGACGATAAGGGCGCGCGCTTCATCAGCGACGATTTCACGCTGATATGCCGCCTCATCAATGGCCGCTACCCCAACTACAACTCGGTAATTCCCGAGAACAACCCCTACGAAATCACCGTTGACCGCCTCAGCCTTCTCAATGCCGTGAAGCGCGTGTCGGTGACTGCCAGTGTGGGTGGCCTCGTGAAGTTCGACCTCCACGAGAACGCTATTCGTCTCAAGTCGCAGGATATCGACCTCTCCACCTCGGCCGAAGAGACCGTGAACTGCAGCTACGGCGGCGTAGAGATGCTTATAGGCTTCAACGCCGAGCGCACCATCGAAGTGCTCAACAGCATTGACGACGACAATGTGCTCATCAAGCTCGGCGACCCCTCGCGCGCCGGTGTCTTCTTCCCGCTTGAGCAGAAAGAGGGCCGTGAGCTGCTCGTGCTTCTTATGCCAATGGTAATCTGACGCGCTGTATGAAACTGAATCTCACCCGGCCCCTAATCTTCTTCGATCTCGAGACCACCGGGACCAACTGCGAAACCGATCGCATAGTTCAAATCTCCTTCATCAAGGTTCACCCCGACGGCACCGAGGACAACCCTCGCACCGGCCTTATCAATCCGGAGTGCCACATCCCCGAGGAGTGCACCGCCATCCACCATATCACCGATGAGATGGTGGCCGATAAGCCTACATTCAAGAGCATAGCCAAGGCGCTCGCTCGAGAGTTTACGGGTTGTGACATTGCCGGCTTCAATAGCAATAAGTTCGATGTGCCGATGCTCATAGCCGAGTTTAACCGAGCCGGTGTGGATTTCGACTACTCCAATGTGCGGTTTATCGACGTGCAAAATATTTACCACAAGCTCGAGCCGCGCAATCTGCGCGCCGCTTATCGTCAATATTGTGGTGGTAAGGACTTTGATAACGCTCACAGTGCCGATGCCGACACCAAGGCTACGCTTGAAGTGCTCAAGGCGCAGCTCGACCGCTACCCCGACGTGCTTGAGAACAATGTGGATTTTCTGGCCAAGTTCTCCACCTTTGGGCACAACGTCGACCTCGCAGGCCGCCTCATCTACGACGACAATAACAACGTGATTGTCAACTTCGGAAAGTATAGGGGCCGCCCGCTCACCGAGATTTTCGCTACCGACACAAGCTACTACGATTGGGTGCAGAAAGGTTCGTTCTCCGACGACACCAAGCGCTGGTTTCAGCGCCTCTATGTCGCCTATAGGCAATCAAAGAAATAACACCGTATAGAATGCTCAAAGGCAAACACATAGTGCTTGGAATCACGGGAGGAATCGCCGCCTATAAGTCGGCAATTCTTCTCCGCCTTTTTGTGAAAAGCGGGGCCGAAGTGCAGGTGGTGATGACACCCTCGGCGCGTGAGTTTATCACTCCGGTGACCCTCTCGGCGCTGAGCGGCAAGCCGGTGGTGAGTGAGTTCTTCACAGCCAATACCGGCCAGTGGAACAGCCACGTGGACCTGGGTCTCTGGGCCGATGCTATGGTGATAGCTCCCGCCACCGCGTGCACAATAGGTAAGATGGCTCATGGCGTGGCCGACAATATGCTTGTCACCACCTATCTCTCGGCCAAAGCTCCGGTATTTGTGGCGCCGGCGATGGACCTCGATATGATGGCACACCCCTCTACTGTGGCCAATATCGAGCTGCTCCGAAACTATGGCAACCACATCATCGAGCCTGAGGAGGGCGAGCTTGCCAGCCACTTGGTGGGCAAAGGCCGTATGGCCGAGCCGGCCACTATCTGCGCGGCGGTTGAGGCGTTTTTCGCAGGACAAGAAGAGCTGAAAGGGCGAAAAGCCCTCGTCACAGCCGGACCTACCCAGGAGATGATCGACCCCGTGCGCTACATCAGCAACTACTCCACCGGCAAGATGGGCTACGCCATCGCCGAGGAGCTTGCCTGCCGTGGTGCCGAGGTCACGCTTGTGACCGGCCCGGTGGCTCTGAAAGCGCGCCATCAGCGCATCACCACAGTGCCTGTGGTATCGGCCTGCGAGATGCTTGAGGCTTGCCAAGCGCACTTTCCCGATGTCGATATTGCGGTGATGACCGCCGCCGTGGCCGACTACCGCGTGGCATCGCAAGCCACCTCCAAAATCAAGCGCGAAGGACACGATGCGCCTGAGCTTAAGCTCGTCAAGAACCCCGACATAGCCGCCACCCTCGGTGCCGCCAAGCGCCCGGGCCAGCTGCTCGTGGGCTTCGCCCTCGAAACCGACAATGCCGAGGCCAATGCCCGCGCCAAGCTGCAGCGCAAAAACCTCGATTTCGTGGTGCTTAACACTCCCAATGGCATCGACTCCGGTTTCGGTACCGACAACAATACGATTACAATAATAAAAGCCGATGGCACGTTATCTCACTACGACAATAAGCCTAAGACGCTTGTCGCTCGTGATGTGGTTGACCAAATTGTGACGATGTTATGAAAAGATTAATGTGTGCCATAGCGGCTGTTTTAGCCCTCATCTCCATATCGGCTCAAGAGCTTAACTGCAAGGTCGAAATCAACTCCGACAAGGTGGCCAACGTCAGCAAGGACGTCTTCAACACCCTTCAGGAGGCGATGAACGACTATATGAACAGCACTCGCTGGGGCAATGCCCAGTTTATGGCCAATGAGCGCATCGAGTGCCGCCTCTTCTTCACCATATCGGAGTATGAGAACGACATTATGAAGGGCGACCTGCAGATTCAGTCGTCGCGCCCCGTGTATAACAGCAGCTACACCACCACGCTTATCAACTTCAAGGACACCAAGATAGAGTTTGAATACGTGGAAAACCAGCCGCTCGTATTCTCCGAGACCACAATGGAGAGCAATCTCACCGCCATCCTCAATTTCTATGCCTACTTCATTCTGGCAATGGACTTCGACAGCTTCCGCCTCAATGGCGGCGACTACTATTGGGATAGGATGAACAACGTGGTGATGATGGCGCAAAGCACCGGCGAGAAGGGCTGGAAGGCGTTTGAGGATACGAAGAACCGCAGCGCGATTCTCAGTGCCTACACCGAGAGCAACACAAGTTCGCTGCGTGAACTCACGTATAACTACCATCGTCAGGGCCTCGACCAGATGGCGCTCAGCCCCGACAAGGGTCGGGCTACCATCACGCAGTCGCTCCCTATACTTAAAAAGGTGTACGATGTGGCGCCTATGTGTGTGGGGCTTTCGCTATTCAAAGACGCGAAGCTCGACGAGCTGGGCAACATCTACTCCAAAGCCAATCAGACAGAGAAAGATAACGTTTACGAAATTCTATATCCGCTTTATCCCACTGAAGGCACTCGACTGCAGAAGATTAAAGAGGAATCGAAATAGCCAATAGAAACCAAGCAGTGCTAATCCATCTCAGCATAAGCAACTACGCGATAATCCGGGAGCTCAATGTGGACTTCGGAGCGGGCTTCTCCGTGATTACGGGGCAGACCGGCGCCGGCAAGTCGATAATGCTCGGAGCTATGAATCTGCTGCTGGGTGAGCGTCACGATGCCCGAGTGATAACCGATAGCAGCCGCAAGGCCGTGGTTGAAGCCCAATTTGACATCTCGCGCTATCATCATTTGGCGGCGTTCTTCGAGACGCACGACATCGACTACGACCCGCAGCTTTGCATACTGCGGCGGGAGGTATTGCCCAACAATCGAACCCGCGCCTTTATCAACGACAGCCCCGCCACGCTTCAGCAGCTTAAGGAGCTTGCCACCCGCCTTATCGACATTCACTCGCAGAGCAACAACGCTCTCGTGGCTAAACCGAAGTTTCAACTTTCGGTACTTGACGGGTTGATTACCAATAGATTACTGCTTGAGGATTATACCGATAAATTTCGGCAATACGCCGATGCCCTTCAGCGGCAGCGCCGCCTTGAGGAGCAAATCAGCATAGCCCGCCAGGAGGAAGATTACAACCGCTTCCTGCTGAGCCAGTTCGCCGATGTGGAGTTGAGTGAGGGCATAGAGCAAGAGCTTACCGCCTTGCAGCTCAAGCTCGAGAACGCCACCGATATCAAGAGTGCCCTCAGCTCCTCCTATGAGCTGCTTGAGGGCGAGGACGCCTCGGTGATAGGCGCGCTGAAGGCTGCCAAGTCGCGCATCGACAGCGTCGCGGCGGTGTTCCGGCCGGCGCAGAGCTTAAGCGAGCGGCTCGAAAGCACCATCATTGAGCTTCGCGACCTTGCCGACACGCTAAGCGGCGAAGCCGAAGCCGTAGAAGCCGACCCCGCTATGCTCGACCACATCAATGAGCAGCTTGCCGGCATCGATAGCTTGAAGCGCAAGCATAATGTGGCTACGGCCGATGAGCTGATTGCTATCCGCCAGGCCCTTACCGAGAAAGTCTCGGCGGTGGATGGTGCCGACTTCGAGCTGGAGCAGATAAAGAAAGAGGTAAGCGCGCTCGAAGCCGCGGCCGAAGAGGCCGGGAAAAAACTCACCGCGGCCCGTAGCGAAGCCGCAGCGAAGCTCTCGACGCAGCTTATCGAAGCCGCCGCCACGCTCGCCTTGCCCAATGTGCGCTTCGAGGTGAGCATTGAGCCGAAACCGCTTTCGCCCGATGGCGCTGACAGTGTGGCATTTCTCGTGGCCTTCAATAAGAACCAGCCGCTTATGGCTGTGGCCGATACCGCTTCGGGCGGCGAGATGTCGCGACTGATGCTCTGTCTCAAGAGCATCATCGCCGCCACCGTGGATATGCCCACGCTCGTCCTCGATGAAATCGACACCGGTGTGTCGGGGCAAGTGGCGGCCAAGATGGCCGAGATGATGGTGGGGCTCTCGGAAGAGCGCCAGGTGATAGCAATTACCCACCTGCCGCAAGTGGCGGCCAAAGCCAAGACCCACTATCGGGTGTACAAGCAAGATTCGGCCGAAACCACCACTACCCACATCGCCAAGCTCTCCCCGGAGCAGCAGGTGGAAGAGATTGCGGCAATGCTGAGCGGCAGCGACATCGACGAGGCTGCCCTTGCCAACGCCAAATCATTGATTAACAGTTAAGAGATTATGAACCGAACAGACTATATATTTGGCTTGCGTCCTATCATCGAAGCGCTTGATGCCGGAAGGACTATCGACAAGCTGATGCTCAAGAAAGACCTCCAGGGCGAAGCCGCCGCGGAACTTCTTGAGCTTGCCCGCGCCCATAAGGTGCCGGTGCAGAGAGTGCCGGTGGAGAGGCTCAATCGCATCACGATGAAAAATCATCAAGGCGCGATAGCCCTCCTTGCCGCCATCGACTATTATCCCCTCGACAACCTGGTGCCTGAGCTTTTCGAGCAGGGTGGGGTGCCGCTTATCGTGGCCCTCGACGGCATTACCGACGTGCGCAACTTCGGCGCCATAGCCCGCACCTGCGAGTGCGCCGGTGTCGATGCCATCATATTGCCGCAGCAGGAGAGCGTAAGCGTCACCGCCGATGCCGTCAAGACCTCGGCCGGTGCCCTGATGCATATCCCTGTGTGCCGCGTGCCTAATCTCTACTTGGCAGTGCGACAGCTCAAAGACTCCGGCTGCCGGATAATCTCAACTTCCGATAAGGGCGCTACCCGCTACACCGAAATCGACTTTACGCTCCCCACGGTAATAGTGATGGGCGCCGAGGATAAAGGCGTAAGCGACGGCATCACCCGTATTTGCGACGCCTATGCCTCGATTCCGGAGTTTGGCCATATAAATTCGCTCAATGTCTCGGTCGCTACCGGCATTATGGTATATGAGGCTGTAAGGCAGCGGCTTAACGAAAATTTCTCAATGCAATAACCATCTCTGATACATATAGATATATGATTAACCGAATTCTAATACGAACAAAGACAGTACAGACACTCTTCTCTTATCTGTTGACGCAAGAGGACACCTCGCTCAATGCAGCTAAGAAACAGCTCGATGATAGCCTCCAGCATGGCTACGACCTCTATCACGCTTTGCTCTGTCTGGTAGTGGATATCACTCGCCAGCAGGAGCTGAACCTCGACTACGCGCGCAATAAGTATCTGCCCACCGAGGAGGATTTGAACCCCAATATGCGCTTCGTAAACAACAAGTTTGCCGAGGCGCTCGCCGCGAGCGAGGAGCTCAACGACTATCGCGAGCAGCACGGCAACGTGTCGTGGCAAGGCGACTTCATCGTGGAGATACTGCTGAATAAGATTAAGGAGAGCGACTTATATAAGGAGTATATGGACGCGACCTATACCGACTTTAGCGCCGATGCCGAGCTGTGGCGCTCGCTGCTGCGTCACGTCGTATTTCCCGACCCCGACTTCGCCGATGCCCTCGAAGTGAAGTCGGCCTATTGGCCCACCGATATCGAATCGGTAAGCACCTTCGTCCTCAAGACCATTCGCCGCTGGGGTCAGGGCGAGCCGCAAGTGCTTCTGCCTAAATACAAAGACGACGAAGATGCCGCCTTCGGGCAGCAGCTCTTCGACTTTGTAATCAACAACAAGGAGCGCTACAACGAGATTATCGACAGCTGCATTGACAAAGAGACCTGGGACGCGCAGCGCATTCCCTTTATGGACCGCGTAATACTGATGACCGGCATTGCCGAGATGCTCAATTTCCCCAAAATCCCCACTCAGGTGACCCTCAACGAGTATATCGAATTGGCCAAGAACTACAGCACGGCCAATAGCGGCGGCTTCGTCAACGGTGTGCTCCACAACCTCTCGCGCCGATTCAAAGACGAGCGACTTATCAACAAAGACTGAAACATTTAACCAACCTATTTATATTACTGACAATGACAATCGCAACAATTTTAGCTCAAGCCGCAGCAGGCGGCGCTGAAGGAACCGGTGACAGCGGCATATGGTCGCTCCTGATGATGGTGGCTCTTATCGCTATTTTCTATTTCTTTATGATTCGCCCGCAATCGAAGAAGCAGAAAGAGATACGCAAATTTCGCGAATCGCTCGAGAAGGGCAGCAAGGTGGTAACCGCCGGCGGTATCCACGGCATCATTCGTGAAGTGAAGGAGACCACTTTCGTACTCGAAATCGCCTCCAACATCAAGATTACTATCGACAAAGGCTCCGTGTATCCCTCAGCCGACGATAGCAAGCAAGATGTAGCCAATGCCAACGTGCAGAAATAAGTCGCGTAGCATTTTTTCAATCCATTGATACTGAGTGAAAAGCAAAATCGACATAAAGGAGATGTGGGGAGGTCTGCGCCGATGGCTCTCCACCGACCGTAGTAAAAACATAGGCCTGTATCTGCTCTTCATCGCCATCGCCGCGGTGTTCTGGCTGATGATTACGCTCGACCGCGAAGCGCAGTTCCAATACGAGATGGAGGTGGAGATTGTCAACGTGCCTGAGGACGTGACTTTTATCGCCGACCCTCCGGAGCGCATACGCCTGTCGCTGCGGGCGCGCGGCTCGGCATTGCTGCGCTATTCGCTCGGCTCGCTCCCGCGATTGGTGGTCAACTTCGACGACTACGACGACTTCTATGCCGATAAGCTCTATGTGTCGTCAAACGACCTTCGCCGGCTTGTGGAGACGACCGTGAGCAACCGCATCACCATTATGTCGATTTTGCCCGACACTATTTCAGGGCGCTTCACCCGCTCCAAGCCCAAGCGTGTGCCCGTAAGGCTCGACTTGGAGGCTACGGCCAATTACCAGTCGTGTGTGGGCGAGACTATCTCGGTGTTCCCCGATTCGGTCGATGTGTTCGGCACGGCGGCTGATTTGGCCCGAGTGCAACACGTGGTCACCAAGCCTACAAAGCTGACCAACCTCTCCGACACGCTCAACACCCAGATTTCGCTCAGCTCCATTCCGGGCATCAAGATAGTGCCCAATAAGGTGAATGTGGTTATCCCCGTTGAGCCGTTGATTCTCAAGAAGGTGAAGTCGCCGGTGATTACCAAGGGCGTGCCTTACGGCATCAATCTCATCACGTTCCCTTCGGAGGTGTGGATAAGCTACCTCGTGCCTCAGAGCCAATACAAGGAGAACCAGCTGATGAAGGCCGAGGTTTACTTTGACGATACCAAGACGGCCACCAACTCCCGCCTGCGGCTTTACCCCGGTAATCAGATATGGGAGTACGGGCAGATACAGCTCGAGGTGGATAGCGTTGAGTTTGTGCTCGAGACTGTCAAGTAACCTGTTATGGCGCGACTGATAGCTATCACCGGCGGCATAGGCTCGGGTAAAAGCATTGTGGCTCAGCTGCTTAGGGTGATGGGCTATGAGGTGTACGATTGCGATAGCCGTGCCAAAGAGCTTATGGCTTCGTCGCCGGAGTTGCGTCGTGACCTTATCGCGGCTTTCGGTGCCGATGTCTATACTGACGGAGGGCTTAATCGCCCGTATCTCGCAGCGCGAGTGTTTGCCGACGTGGCGGCGCTTGCGCATCTCAATTCGATAGTACATCCGGCCGTGGTGGCCGACATCAAGCGGTGTCGTTCCACTACGAAGCCTCATCGCGGCTTGCTCTTTGTAGAGACTGCCGTGCTCCGCGAGAGTGGGGTGGAGCGGCTCGTTGACGGCGTGATTGTGGTCACGGCCCCTACCGAGCTGCGCATCGCGAGGGTGATGAGCCGTAACGGAGCCACGCGCGAGCAGGTGGAGGCGCGCATCGCCGCACAAGGCGATTTCCTGTTTCCTGATTCACGTGAGATTGTCAACGACGAGCACCACGCGCTGATTCCTCAGCTGCGGGAGCTTCTCAATCACTATACTTGTTGAATAGGGCTGCGACGTCAGCCGAGATTGTTCACTTCGGGCACTTTGAGTAGCTCGGCCATATCGTCGTCGCTGATTACGAAGTCCACATCGGCATTCTGCGCCATGCGCTCGCGGCTGAGGGTCTTGGGCAGTGGCATAGTGCCGAGCTGAAGGTCGAAGCGAATACACAGCTGCGGCACGCTCACCCCGTAGCGTGCGGCGATGGCTGTGGTGATGGGGTGGTGGAGCAGCTTGCCGGTGGCGTTGGGCGCGAAGGCCATAATCACGATGCCGCGCTCGCGGCAGTAGCTGATAACGTCGGCAGGCACGTGGCCCACGTGTACACGTATCTGATTTACCACCGGAGCTATCGCTGCGTTGTCAAGGATGTTTTGGATGTCGGCAATGCCGAAGTTTGACACGCCGAGCGCTTTGATGCGCCCGTCCTCTACAGCCTCTTCCATCGCTTTCCACACCTCGAGGTTCTCCTCGAAGTAGGTCTTGGGCGAGTGGGCGTCAAGCTCCGGCCACGGTTTGGGCGAGTGTATAAGCATCAGGTCGAGGTAGCCGATGTCGAGCCGGTCGAGCGACTCGTCGATGGTGCGTTTGGTGCCTTGATACGTCTTCATGTCGTGGGGTATCTTCGACACTACTTGCAGGTCGCTGCGCTTTAGGCCGCACTCGCGTATGGCTTGCCCCACGCCACGCTCGTTGCCGTAATCCACGGCCGTGTCGATGAGGCGATAACCGGTGCCGATAGCGTCGGTGACTGCGCGGCAGGCATCGGCATCGCTGATCTGCCAGGTGCCGAAGGCAAGGCGTGGCACTCGGGTGCCATCGTTCAGGGTGTAGCGCTGCTCAAGCATATTGCGGAGGGTTTTGCGGTTATTTCAGCCCGTCGGGGAAGCTGGTGAAGACACCATACTCCGATGCGGGGTTGCCATACTGCTCGCGGCCGAGCGCGATGCTCTTGATGAGGAACGCCACGTTGCGGCCGAGATTGCGCATTGTCTGCAGGCCTTCGAGGTCGCGCTCTACGTCGTCGGGCGTGAAGCCGTGCACCTCGTTCCAATAGGTGCTCGACACTATTGGCATACCGCAGATGGTGAAGTACTTGTTGATTTCGTCGAAAGCGCTTGTGCTGCCGGCGCGGCGCGACGACACCACGGCAGCTCCCACCTTCATCGCCTTGTCGAAGTGGGTGCTGTAGAAGAGACGGTCGAGAAAGGCTATCAGCCCGCCATTGGCGTGGGCGTAGTAGGTGGGGGTGCCTATGATGAGACCATCGGCCTTCTCAAAGAGCGGCGCCACTTCATTGACGGTGTCGTCGAATACGCATTTGCCCTTGGTGCTGCAGGTGTTACAGCTTATGCATCCGCGTATTGGCTTGATGCCGATTTGGACGGTGTTGACGTCGATGCCTTCGGCTTGGAGTGTATCGGCCACTTCGCGTAGGGCGCGGGCGGTGCAGCCGTTGGGTCGTGGGCTGCCATTGAGAAGTAATACGTTCATAATAGGTGGGTTATAGGGTTGTTATGGCTTTGCCTTGCGAGCCATCTCAAAGAGGGCAAGCGGAATGTGGCAATAGCCTTCGGGGTTCTTGATAAGATAGTCTTGATGATACTCCTCGGCGCGGTAGAAGCAGCTGAGCGGGGCTATCTCGGTCACTATAGGGCTGGAGTAGGCTTCGGCCTCTTCAGCGAGCCGCGCCTCGATGACCGGGCGGTCGGCCGGGTCGGTGTAGTAGATGCCGGTGCGATACTGGGTGCCTTCGTCCTCGCCTTGCCGATTGAGCAGGGTGGGGTCGATGGCTTTGAAGTACATATCGAGGAGAAAGCGAAGCGATATGCGGGCCGGGTCGTAGCTTACGTGCACGGTCTCGGCGTGGCCGGTGTCGCCGGTCTTCACCTGCTTGTAGGATGGCGCTTCGACGGTGCCGTTGGCGTAGCCCACCTCGGTGGCAGTCACCCCGTCGATGAGCTTGAAAAAGTGCTCCGTGCCCCAGAAGCACCCACCGGCAAAGTATATCTCCTTGGCCATCAACTTATTATTGCTTCACCGAGAGGCTGTCGTTGCTATACTGCGAATCGCCGGTGATATCCTTCACGAAGGTGAGGAACGGCGGGAACGCTGCCGAGTCGTGGTCCGATGAGCCTTCAATCTGAAGGATGTTGAGCTGGTTGGCCGGCTGGATGAAGCTGTCGAGCTTGAAGTAGCGGCCGCCCCACGAGAAGTTGCGGCGCACCTTCTCAATGGCGATACGCGAATGGTCGGCCTGGCGCAGCATCGACACGTACTGGTTGCGGGTGATGTTGCGCTCGGTCTCGATCACCTCGCCGTTGGCTTGCGTCACCTTGGTGTTGATAAGGTAGATGAATTTGCCATTGGTCTCGCGCTTGCGAAGGCTGATTTCCGAGTCGGGGTCGGAAAGCAGATAGGTATGGGTGATGATGCTGACCACACAGTTGGGAATATCATCGGTAATCTCCACGATGTATTTGCGCTCCGGCTCGATGGAGTAGGGCATACCGAGAATGGCCGAAATCTCATTGATGACGTTGCTGATTTTGGTGTCGAACACCTCACTGTTGTCAATCACCTTGAGGTTGGGGTGACCTTTCCAGGCGCCCACGAGGCGATTATCGAGCTCGCGGGCAAGCTCGATGCCTTCGCTGCGGTGCTTATTGGTGGAGTTGGTGTAATGCTCTTCGGCGCCGTTGGCCGCGGTGACCATGTGGAGCACGGCATCGTAGCGGTCGTCGCGCAGCTGCGTGGCGGTGAGGCCGTTTTGCTCCAGTATCTTCTGCCAAGTCTCCGGCGCGAGATATACCGAGATATCCATAGTGCCGCGGTCGCACACGATGATGGTGGGCTTATCGATCTTCTGCGCCATTGCGTAGAAGTGGTCTTCGAGGGCCATCTGGATATGGAGCGTGGCGTTCTCGGCTTCGTAGAAGTACTCTTTGTTCTTCGTGAGGTAGTCAACGCCCGCTTGGCTGAACATCGTGGGCACTTCGGGAATGATAAACACTTGATAGTCGCGACTCGTGAAATGCTCTACGATACGCGCCAATGCCGTGGTCTTACCTGCGCAGGGACCACCTGTGAGCACTATTTTTGTGACTTGTCGGTTCATTTTCTTTGTCAATGAATTACGCGGGACGCCGTGCCCGCAAAAACAAGCAAATTTAGTGAAAATTTTCACACCGTGCAATAGCCCTCGCAATTTTATAGATACTATAGGAACTATAGCGGGCTATAGAAATTGGAAGGGCGCGCCGTGATGGCACGCCCTCTCCGCAGTATTAACTTAAAAAACCGTTGAAATGATTCGGCACTGATATTACATCATGCCGCCCATTCCGCCCATGCCGCCGGCAGGCATTGCCGGAGCCGGGTTCTCTTCTTTCTTCTCAGCGATGACACACTCGGTGGTGAGGAACATACCGCCAATCGAAGCGGCGTTCTCAAGCGCTACGCGAGCCACCTTGGCCGGGTCGATGACGCCGGTGGCGAAGAGGTTCTCGTACTGCTCGGTGCGGGCGTTGAAGCCGAAGTCGGCCTTTCCGTCCTTCACTTTCTGTACCACCACGGCACCTTCGAGGCCGGCGTTGGCCACAATCTGGCGAAGTGGCTCTTCGATGGCGCGCTTCACGATTTCGATACCGGTCTGCTCGTCATCGTTGTCGCCCTTGAGGCCGTCGAGTGCTTCGATGCAGCGTATGTAGGCCACGCCGCCACCGGGCACGATACCTTCGGCGATAGCTGCGCGAGTGGCGCTCAGCGCATCGTCAACGCGGTCTTTCTTCTCCTTCATCTCAACCTCCGAGGGTGCGCCGATATAGAGCACGGCCACACCGCCCGAGAGCTTGGCGAGGCGCTCCTGGAGCTTCTCGCGGTCGTATTGCGACTTGGTGATTTCGATCTGGGCGCGAATCTGAGCCACGCGGTCGGCGATAGCTTCCTTGGCGCCGGCGCCGTTGACGATGGTGGTGTTCTCCTTCGTCACGGTAATCTTCTCGGCGGTGCCGAGCATATCGATAGTGGCTTGGTCGAGCTTGATGCCCTTCTCCTCGGAGATGACTACGCCGCCGGTGAGCACGGCGATATCCTCGAGCATCTCCTTGCGGCGGTCGCCGAAGCCGGGAGCCTTCACGGCGCAAATCTTGAGCGAGCCGCGCAGACGGTTAACCACGAGCGTGGCGAGAGCTTCGCTATCCACGTCCTCGGCGATGATGAGCAGGCCGCGGCCCGACTGTGCTGCCGATTCCAGGATGGGGAGCATATCTTTGAGGGTGGAGATCTTCTTGTCGTAGATGAGGATGAGGGGGTTTTCGTAGCTGCACTCCATCTTCTCGGAGTTGGTCACGAAGTAAGGCGAGATGTAGCCGCGGTCGAATTGCATACCTTCCACCACATCCACGTGAGTGTCGGTACCTTTGGCCTCTTCCACGGTGATTACACCTTCTTTCTTCACGCGGCGCATAGCCTCGGCGATGAGCTCGCCTATCTTGGCGTCGTTGTTGGCCGAAACGCGAGCCACGTTCTCGATTTTGCCGAGGTCGTCGTCAACCTCTTGAGCCTGAGCCTTGATGCCTTCCACCACCTTAGCCACGGCCTTGTCGATACCGCGCTTGAGGTCCATAGGGTTGGCGCCGGCGGCCACGTTCTTAAGGCCTGTGCCCACGATAGCCTGGGCGAGCACAGTAGCTGTGGTGGTGCCGTCGCCGGCATCGTCGCCGGTCTTAGAGGCTACCTCCTTCACGAGCTGTGCGCCCATATTCTGGAATGCGTCGTCAAGCTCCACTTCGCGCGCCACTGTCACGCCATCTTTGGTGATGTGGGGTGCGCCGAATTTCTTCTCGATGATCACGTTGCGACCTTTAGGGCCGAGTGTCACTTTCACGGCGTCGGCAAGTGCATCGACACCTTTCTTCAGCTCTTCGCGAGCCTGATTGTTGAATAATATCTCTTTTGCCATATCAGTGATGTTTGATTATTCGATGATTGCCAAAATGTCAGATTGGCGCATAATGAGAAGCTTGCCGTTCTCCACTTCGATTTCGGTGCCGGCGTATTTGCCGTAGAGCACGCAGTCGCCGGGCTTAACGACCATCTCTTCGTCTTTGGTGCCGTGGCCCACGGCTATTACTTTGCCTTTCAGGGGTTTCTCTTTTGCTGAGTCGGGGATGATGATACCACCGGCGGTCACTGTTTCAGCTTCGGCAGGCTCGATGAGCACGCGGTCGGCAAGGGGTTTTACGTTCATAGTCATTAATTTTATAAGGTTATTGATTACTTTCTTCGCATCGTCTATTGCATATTTTGTGCCAAAAACGCCTTGGAGTAGAAAAAATGTTGTATTTTTGTAATTGGAAATCTAAAATATCATCGACTATGAAACTTGCTGAAGCGTTAAGCATACGGAAAGACATGCAGACTCGCATCTCGCAGCTGCAGCAGAGAATAAAGAATAATGTAAAGGTGCAAGAGGGTGACGACCCGCTTGAGAACCCTGTAGAACTTATGCGCGAGCTCAACGACTGTCTCAATCAGCTCGGCACGCTGATATGGCGCATCAATGCCACCAACTCGGCCACCACCGATGCCGCTGGCCGCAGCCTGACCAAAATGATGGCGGAGCGTGATGCCTTGACGTTGAGGGTCAATACCCTGCGAGGCATCTTCGACACGGCTTCGGCTGGGCAGTCGCGCTACTCGCAGTCGGAAATCAAACTTGTCACCACAATCGATGTGAAGCGCCTCGGCAAGCAGCTCGATGAATACGCGGGCGCGCTGCGCCAGCTCGACCTCGAGATTCAGGCTCTCAACTTTACAACTGATTTAATCGAGTAATGATACACTGCTGATGTGAAGCGCGGGCGTCGCGCCTTAGGGCGGATTCACCCTCTATAGCGGAGTTATAGCTAATTATTGTCGCCGATGAGGCCGGTGTTTTTTTCTCACGTTGCAAGCCTTTCACTGGAGCACATGGCATAGCTCACGATTTACGTTTCACTACCACGAATCGACTATCGTTGTCGTCGTCCCGCCTTCACTCAGCATTTTCTTTATATAATACGATGGATAATAGCTGTTTTCGTCTTGAAGTGCCGTGGGGTAGGCGTCTCGCTATCTTTGTGGGGCTTTTCCTCGCGTGCATGCTCATAGGGTCGGTGCTTATGGCTATAGTGAGCGGCATCGGCTGCGTGTCAGTGCGCACGCTCAACCTCTCGATCGTGATTCAGAACGTGATTGTCTTCACTGTGCCGGCCATAGCTGCGGCGGTGATGCTCACCCGTTCGCCCAATGATATGCTCTATACCTCGAAGGCACCGCAGTGGAAGTACATCGCCATAGTGGTGCTGGTGGCGGTGGTGAGCCTGCCGGCGATGAATTGGATAGTGGATTGGAATCAGAATCTACATCTACCGGCTTCTATGTACTCCATTGAGCAGGTCATACGCCAGGTTGAGGAGATGACAATGGAACAGACTCGCGAGCTTCTCGCCACCGAGAGCGTCTATGCCCTGATAGTGACGCTGCTCACGGTGGGAGTGCTGACCGGCTTCGGCGAGGAGATATTCTTCCGCGGGGCGCTGCTGCGCATCATTCAGTCGAAGCCTATCAACGTCCACGTGGCAATCTGGGTGGTGGCGTTCGTCTTCAGTGCCGTGCATTTCCAGTTTCTCGGCTTCGTGCCCAGAATGCTGCTCGGGGCGTGGTTTGGCTACCTGATGTGGTGGAGCCGCTCGCTCTGGGTGCCTGTGATTGCCCACGCGCTCAACAACTCCATCTCCGTGCTGTCGGCCCACATCTACGGCATTGACAATCCCGCCAATCCCATCGAGCGCCTCGGCCTCGACAATGAATGGCTCGCCCTCGCCAGCGCGCTCCTCACAGTGCTGATAATAATGCTG
>CAMHGU010000021.1 GCA_946184715.1 uncultured bacterium
CAACATAACTAATGACTATTAAAGAAGAGATTCAACGACGCCGCACCTTTGCCATCATCAGCCACCCCGATGCCGGCAAGACGACCCTTACGGAGAAGCTACTGCTCTTCGGCGGTGCTATCCACGTGGCCGGCGCCGTGAAATCGAACAAGATTAAGAAGACCGCCACCTCCGACTGGATGGAGATAGAGAAGCAACGCGGCATTTCGGTAGCGACCTCGGTGATGGGGTTCGACTACGACGGTTACAAAATCAACATTCTCGACACCCCCGGCCACCAAGACTTTGCCGAAGACACCTATCGCACGCTCACGGCCGTAGATAGCGTCATCATCGTTGTCGATGTGGCCAAAGGCGTGGAGATGCAGACCCGCAAACTGATGGAGGTGTGCCGTATGCGCAACACTCCGGTAATCATTTTCGTCAACAAGCTCGACCGTGAGGGCCGCGACCCCTTCGACATTCTCGACGAGCTGGAAGCCGAGCTGCACATCGGGGTGCGCCCGCTGAGCTGGCCCATCAACATAGGCGCCAAGTTTAAAGGCGTTTATAATATATATGAGAACACCCTCGACCTCTTCCAGCCCGACAAGCAGAAGGTGACCGAGCGTGTGGCCATCACCGACATCAACGACGCGGCCATCGACGCCAACGTGGGCGATGCCGACGCCGCCAAGCTGCGCGAAGACCTCGAGCTTATCGAGGGCGTATATCCCGACTTCGACGAGGCCGAATACCTCTCAGGCAAGGTGGCACCGGTATTCTTCGGCTCGGCGCTGAACACCTTCGGTGTGAAAGAGCTGCTCGACTGCTTCGTGAAGATAGCTCCGTCGCCCCGCCCCATTCAAGCGGTGGAGCGCACCATCTACCCCGAAGAGGAGGCTTTCACGGGCTTCATCTTCAAGATTCACGCCAATATGGACCCGAACCACCGCAGCTGCATTGCCTTCGTGAAGGTGTGCTCGGGCAAGTTTGAGCGCAATGTATATTACAACCTGATTGATAGCGGCAAGCAGCTGCGATTCTCGGCGCCCACGGCGTTTATGGCCCAGAAGAAGTCGATAGTGGACGAGGCCTATCCCGGCGACATCGTAGGCCTCCCCGACACCGGCAACTTCAAGATAGGCGACACCCTCACCGCAGGTGAGAACCTGCATTTCAAGGGGTTGCCGAGCTTCTCGCCCGAGATGTTCAAATACATCGAGAACACCGACCCGATGAAGACCAAGCAGCTCAATAAAGGCATCGAGCAGCTGATGGACGAAGGCGTGGCGCAGCTCTTCATCAACCAGTTCAACGGCCGCAAGATTATCGGCACCGTGGGCCAGCTGCAATTTGAGGTAATCCAGTACCGCCTGCTCCACGAATATGGCGCGCAATGCCGCTGGGAGCCCATCAGCCTCTACAAAGCCTGCTGGATAGAGAGCGACGACGACGATGCCCTCGATGCCTTCAAGAAGCGCAAGCACCAGTTTATGGCAGTGGATAAGCAGGGCCGCGACGTGTTCCTCGCCGACTCGAGCTATGTGCTGCAGATGGCCCAGACCGACTTCCCGAAGATACGCTTCCATTTCACTTCCGAATTCTGACAACATTATTATATACTACTATGGGATTCTTTAAAAATATATTCTCCCGCGAGAAGAAAGAGACACTCGACAAGGGGCTGCAAAACACCAAGCAGTCGTTTCTGGGCAAGATAGCGCGCGCCGTGGCGGGCAAGTCGAAAGTCGACGACGAAGTGCTCGACAACCTCGAAGAGGCGTTTGTCACCTCCGACGTAGGCGTTGACACCACCCTCAAGATCATCGAGCGCATCGAGGCTCGCGTGGCTCGCGACAAGTTTATGAACTCCGAGGAGCTCAACCGTATGCTCTGCGAGGAGATTACCGATATGCTCGCCTCCAACGACAACGAGGGGCTTGCCGACTTTGAGTTGCCCTGCGACCACCGTCCTTATGTGATTATGGTAGTGGGCGTGAACGGCGTGGGCAAGACCACCACCATCGGCAAACTCGCCGCACAGTACAAGGCCGCGGGCTATAATGTGGTGCTCGGCGCTGCCGACACCTTCCGCGCCGCGGCCATAGAACAGCTCGATGTGTGGGGCGAGCGCGTGGGCGTGCCCGTCATAAAGCAGAAGATGGGCAGCGACCCGGCCTCGGTAGCGTTCGACACCGTCAGCTCGGCCAAAGCCTCCGGCGCCGACGTGGTGATTATCGATACCGCCGGACGCCTGCACAATAAGCGCGGCCTTATGGACGAGCTTACCAAGATAAAGAATGTGATGAAGCGAGTGGTGCCCACAGCCCCCGATGAGGTGCTGCTGGTACTCGATGGCTCTACCGGCCAGAACGCCTTTGAGCAAGCCAAGCAATTCGTAGCCGCCACCGAGGTCAACGAGTTGGCCATCACCAAGCTCGATGGCACTGCCAAAGGCGGAGTGGTGATAGGCATCAGCGACCAATTCAAGATACCCGTGAAATACATTGGGCTGGGCGAAGGCATCAACGACCTTCAGATATTCCGCAAGGAGGAGTTTGTCAAGTCACTCTTCGGCAACTCGGCACAATGATGAAACGCGACCGCATC
Organism: uncultured bacterium; assembly: GCA_946184715.1. Lineage (GTDB taxonomy): Bacteria > Bacteroidota > Bacteroidia > Bacteroidales > Muribaculaceae > CAMHGU01. Next base: position 2,593 of record CAMHGU010000021.1, read on the forward strand.
GACATTATCAGCCTCGGGTGCTCCAAGAACCTCGTAGATAGCGAGCGCCTGATGAAGCGCTTATCCGACCTCGGCTTCGAAGTGGCCCACGATGCCCGTGAAGTGACCGGCAGCACCGTGGTGGTCAACACCTGTGGCTTCATAGGCGATGCCAAAGAGGAGTCGATCAACACCATCCTCAAGTTTGCGCAAGCCAAGACCGAAGGACGCATCAGGCATCTGTATGTGATGGGCTGCCTCAGCGAGCGCTATCTCAAAGAGCTGCAAGGCGAGCTGCCCGAGGTGGACCGGTTCTACGGTAAATTCGATTGGGACCGCCTCATCACCGACCTGCAGAAACCGCAGCCGTCAACCCTTCCCTACGACCGTATCGTCACCACCCCGTCGCACTACGCCTACGTCAAGATTTCGGAAGGCTGCAACCGCTTCTGCGCTTTCTGCGCCATTCCGCTTATCACCGGTCGCCACACCTCGCGCCCCATCGACGAGATACTTGCCGAGGTGAAGATGCTCACAGGCCGCGGTGTGAAAGAGTTCAACGTCATAGCCCAGGACCTATCGTCCTACGGCACCGACCTCTATGGCGAGATGCGCCTGGCCGAGCTTATCGACCGCATGGCCCAGCTGCCCGGCGTGGAGTGGATACGACTTCACTATGCCTACCCCACTCAGTTCCCTTACGACATCCTGCCGGTGATGGCACGCCACAGCAACGTGTGCAAATACCTCGACATCGCGCTCCAGCACATCAGCGACAACGTCCTGGCCAATATGCGGCGCCATATCGACAAGCGCCAGACGATAGAGCTGATAGAGCGCATACGCAGCGAAGTGCCCGGCATTCACCTTCGCACCACTATGATGGTGGGCTTCCCCGGCGAGGGCGAAGCGGAGTTTGAAGAGCTGCTGCAATTCGTAAGAGACGCCCGATTTGAGCGCTTGGGAGCTTTCGCCTACTGCGAAGAGGACGACACCTATGCCCAGAAGCACTATGCCGACGATATTCCGCAAGAAGTCAAAGAGCAACGTCTCGACCGCCTTATGGCCGAGCAAGAGGCAATAGCTCTGGAACTCAACGAAGCGAAGATTGGCACCACGCTACGTGTAATCATCGACCGCGAGGAGGACGACTACTACATAGGGCGCAGTGAGTACGACTCGCCCGAAGTGGACCCCGAAGTGCTCGTGACCAAGGGCCGAACGCTGCCAATCGGCCAATTTGTCGATGTCGAGATTACCGACGCTATGCCCTTCGAGCTTATCGCCAAGCCCATTTAGAGCCTTTTAGGCTGACCTAAGTGTTATGAAACGGATAGAGGTCGTAGCGGCGATTATCAGAGACTCCCACGGACGCATATTTGCCACTCAACGCGGATATGGAGAGTTCAAAGACTACTGGGAATTTCCCGGAGGAAAGATAGAGCCGGGGGAGACGCCCGAGGAGGCCCTGATGCGTGAGATATGGGAGGAGTTGGCGATGCGGATTGTCATAGAACAGCTTGCCGAGACTGTAGAATGGGATTATCCGCAGTTTCATCTCACTATGCACTGCTACTTCTGCCATATTGAGAGTGGAGTTCCGGAGCTGAAGGAGCACGAGGCAGCCAAGTGGCTCCCTACTGATATGCTGGAGAGTGTCAGCTGGCTGCCGGCCGACAGGGAAATAGTGAGAAACCTGAAAATGTGACAACTACCTCCACGGCAACGCCACGACAATGGGTAAGCCATTGGCTACTATACTAACCCGACGCCCTACTCCACTATTACGGTGCGGGTGGTGTAGTTGGAATAGACTACTATCTGAATACCTTTCTCATCGTGGCTCACGGGCTGACCTTGCAGATTGTAGCGCGCCACCTCGGTGGCCACGTCGCCGGAGTCGGCCACGATGTGAGGTATCGCATCGTGAACCTCGGAGCCGTCATCTATCGCCTTTGACAGCAGGTAGTTGACGCTACCCTCGGCGGTGCCGATGCTGCACATCATCTCCACTTCATATCCTCGCTCCGCAAGCATATTGATGACAGCGCCGATGTCGATTCCGGCCTCGCCTTTGTAGTAGAGCTTCTCCATATCGGCAGGCACGTCGCCGCTGAGCTTCACATAGTGTTCGTAGTTGTTGAGCATCACTCCGTGAACCGACACATTGACGTAGGATTTGCGCGCCGCGGCGGTCAAGTACAGCACCGCGAGGCATAGCAGTACAATCATCTTTCTCATAGCTTCCATTATTTTATATTGGTTGTATTTATACTTTCGGGCGAGGGGCGCCGCGCGAAGAAGCGGTTGACCACAAGGGCGATGGCGCCGTCGCCGGTGACGTTGCAGGCTGTGCCGAAACTGTCCATTGCTATGTAGAGCGCAATCATCAGTGCTTGCTGCTCGGCATTGAAGCCCAGTATGGAAGCGAGCGGCGCGAGGGCGGCCATAATGCATCCGCCTGGCACTCCCGGTGCCGCTACCATACAGAGCGAGAGCACGATGATGAAGTGAAGAAAGGTGCCAAAATCGTGAGGCATACCGCCTGCCATACATAAGGCCACGGCACAGCACACTATTTTCATCGCGCTGCCGCTCATGTGGATGGTGGCGCATAGCGGCACCGTGAAGCTCGAAATCTCATCATCGACGCCGAGCTTTTGCACCTGGCGCAACGTGACCGGTATTGTGGCGGCCGACGACGAAGTGCCCAGCGCCGTGAAGTAGGCGGGCAGCATAGTGCGCAGCGCACGCAGCGGATTGCGTCCCGACACTAAGCCGGCCGCCACATACTCGTAGAGCAATATGCCGAGGTGTAGCACGAAGATTACCACTATGATGGTTGCAAACACCTGCATTATCTCCAGCACCTTGCCGGTGTAGGTCATATCAACGAAGATGCCAAACACATACACCGGAAGCAGCGGAATCACCACTCGCTTGATGACCGACTCAACGGCCTGACGAAGTTCGGACACCACACTCGATAGCGTGGTGAGGTTGAGACGCGAAATGCATAGGCCCAAGATAAAGGAGAGCACCAGAGCACTCATCACGCCGAATATCGGCGGAATACTGATGGTGAAATATGGCGCCAGCGCGTCAGTGCTATCGGTCACACTGGCAAGATTAATCGACGACATATACGACGGGAACAGCCACTCGCCCACTCCGTAGCCGAGCGTGGCGGCAAGGATGGTGTCGCCAAAGGCGAGCGCCACGGTGACCAAGAGTATCTTCCCAACGCTGCGCCCTATGGAGGCGATAGCGTCGGCAACAAAGGCTACAATTATCAGAGGTACGATAAAGCCGAGCAGCTGCCCGAAGAGGCCGTTGACGGTTATCGCCAGGCGCTCAAGCCATTCGGGGGCGATTGCGCCTATGCCGATACCCGCCACTATAGCCACCAACACACGCGGCAGCAGTCCTATATTCGTTAGTTTCATTATTCAAGAGGTAATGTTTTGTCGTCAAAATTATGTGCAAAGATAGCGATAATGCTCCGATTATTCTTAAATTTGTGGTTGCATTAACATCTAATCGTATGAAACCTACTCGTCTTATACCCCTTACCGCTGCTTTGCTAATCATAGCAAGCACTGCGCTCTCCGGCACGGCCGTAGCGCAAAGCTCCATCCCGCCTATGCCCGTGATGCCCCGAACCACCACCGGCACAATTGAGCATAGCCTCCGATTCCCATCCAAGTATATACCGGCTCGCGATGTCCACGTGTGGCTGCCCGAAGACTACAACCCCAGCACCCGCTACGGCGTGCTTTATATGCACGACGGGCAAGCCCTGTTCGACCCCGATTGCAACTGGAACCACCAGGCATGGGAAGTGGACAGCGTTGCCGGCGCGATGATTGCCCGCGGAGAGGTGGAGCCGTTTATCGTGGTTGGAATCGACAACACCGATGCCCGCCGATTTGAGTATATGCCGCAGAAGGCGCTCGACTATCTCCCCGCCAACGACTCGCTGCTGCTCGAGCTTGACCGCTCGCAGTTTGTGGCCGACAACTATCTGAAGTTTATCGTCACTGAACTCAAGCCCTGGGTCGATGCCCGCTACTCCACTCTCACCGATGCTCGCCACACGGCCATAATGGGCTCAAGCATGGGCGGACTAATATCGCTCTACGCGCTGTGTGAATACCCCGAGGTGTTCGGCGCGGCAGCTTGCCTCTCCACCCACTCGCCTATGACGCTGGTGATGAGTCCGGCGTCGGCCGACGCGTGGTCGCTCGCCTTCAGGCGCTACCTTCACGACCGGCTGCCCGAGGCCAATACGCATCGTCTATACTTCGACATCGGCGACCAAACCCTCGATGCCCTGTATCCTCACTACCAAGCTCTGCTTGATGCCGAGATACAGGCCGCCGGCTGGACTGCGCCTTACTTCATCACCGAGCGCTACACCAATGCCGCCCACGACGAGCAGTCGTGGCGCCAACGCCTTCACGTGCCGCTGCTTATGCTCTTCGGCAAGCGATAAGCGGTCAGCTTCTGATGATTTTGAATACCAATTCGGCCAACTTGTCGTACTCGTTGGCCCGCGAGTCGATGCCCTTGCTGGCGCGGTCAAATTCGCGTATGTAGCCGATGCTCTTGTAGCACGACGAGGCGTTGTAGAGCCTCAGCGCCGGCGTCAGCTGCCGCAAAGCCCACGGCGAGCGCGCTCCCACAGCGTCCATAAGCCCCTTCTCGCTCCGGTCGCGAGCCGTGTGGAGCAAGAGCAAGTCGGCAAAGGTCTTGAAAAGGATGGCCGTGGCAAGCACCGTGGGATTGTTTTTCGGGTTCTTCTTGAAATAGGCCACAATGGCCAGCGCCTTGCCTATGTTGCGCTCTCTCACGGCATTGACAAGCTCAAAGTTGTTGTAGTCCTTGCTGATGCCTATGTGGCGCTCTATCTGCTCGGGCGTGATTTCGGCGCCGGGCTGGAGTATGAGCGCGAGCTTATCCACTTCGCCGAAAAGGCGCGAGAGGTCGGTGCCCACATAGTCCTTCATCATAGCGAGAGCCTTGCCCTCAATCTTGAGCTGCTTGTGCTGCACATACTCTTGCAGCAAGGGGCCCACGCCAGCCTCGGTCAACTTCTTCGACTCGAACACCACGGCATCAGCGCTCGCCTTAGCCGCCTTCATCAGCTCGCTTGTCGCTTTGACGTTTCCGCCCTTGTAGCACACCACGAGGATAGTGCTCTTGAGCGGGTTTGCCACATAATGATGCAGGAGGTCGAGATTGTCGAGAAGCTGCGCTTCGCGCACCACCACAAGCTGACGTGCCGCCATCACGGGAAAGCGCTTGCACGTGTTCACTATCACCCTGGCATCGCTGTCGAGACCATAGAAAGTAGACTGGTTGAAGTCGCGCTCATCGTCGGTAAGCGCGTTCTGGGTGATTGCCTCGCATATCGAGTCGATATAATACCCCTCCTCGCCCATCAATATATACACGGGCGCGAAGTTGCCTTTTTGGGCTGCGCTGATAAGCTGCAACGCTGTCAGGTTGTCGTTCTTAGCCATTTCGAAACTAAAAAAAATGCGCTATCTTTGCACTCGCGTGAGTGCATTGCAAAGTTACGAAATTATGCTCGAATTATCATTGCCTCCTAAGGATTTTAAGATGCGCCGCGGCAGCTCGGCGGTCGAAATCTTCGACCCTCTGCGCCGCCGGTGGGTGACGCTCACGCCCGAGGAATGGGTCAGGCAGAACTTCACGGCCTATCTCATCGACCACCTCGGCTATCCTGCCGCACTGATGGGCAACGAAATCTCGCTCACGCAAAACGGCATCGCGCGCCGCTGTGACACCCTCGTGGCCGACGCTGCCGGCCACCCGCTGATGATAATCGAATACAAAGCGCCTATGGTGGCGCTCAGCCAAGCCGTCATCGACCAGGCCTTACGCTACGTGGGCGCGCTCCAAGCGCCGTATCTCGCCGTCTCCAACGGCCTTGAGCACCACTGCTATCACATCGACTTCACCACCCGCCGCGCCACCGCCCTCCCCTCCATCCCTCGCTACGACCTCCTCCGCCAGCCTTGACCGCCGCCCGCTCGTGAAATCTCTACGGACTTATAGGACTTGGCTGGCGGCTTGGCAGCGACAAGGATGCCGCTGCGCAATTCCACGCGATAGAGTGCTTATATCGGCGAAGTCGGGTCGCTCGAAGAGGCGTACTTCGGGCGCAAATTATTCAAAATTTTTCAAATTAACACATTCGCTTCAAGCCTGATAAAGTAGGTTGTTCTATGTTGTATCGGTTGTCGTTATTTCTGCGGCGGGCGGGGTGCGAACTCTCCGAGGTGGAAGTTATCAAGGGGCGCTGATTGTTAATAAAATATAGGCGAAAAAGTTGCAAAATAGGGAATAAGTTCCTAATTTTGAGGCATTCGGCAGCGGCCATAGGGCTGATGGTTGTTGTCGATGAGTTGCAGTTCGACTAATCTATTATTGCCATGAACCGGAATATACGAATCGTATTAGCTATTCTGCTGACATCGGTGGCCACATCGGTGTCGGCGCAGCTGCTGGAGGTGGGCGAGCCTACGAAGGTAGAGATTACGCCTACGGTGGGCGCCGTAGGTAGCGCCACACTAAGCCCCTCGGGGCTTTCGCTCTTCGTCACCGACCCGGGCTATTCGGGCCTGACGCGCATCAGTCTCAGCGACGGCGCTACCACGGTGATTTCAACCGACGAAGGTGCCGGCTATAGTCCGCTCATCGTTGACGACGACAATGTGGCCTATCGCCGCATCACCTACACAGCCGACAATCTGAAGCGCACGGAGTTACGCCGCCGCGACCTCAGCAGCGGGAAGGACGCGTCGATTATCGGCGCCACCCGCACGCTGCGCGGGGCAGTGTCGCCGGGCGATGGCAGCGTCTATGCTCTCGACGGCACTAAGGTGAAGACAGCCAAGATAGCCAAAGGCGCGGTCGTCGCGAAGCGGCAGCCGCTGCTTTCGATAGCCGACCGCCAGCTGATGCTCACCGTGGGGAGCGACACCCGCCGCATCTCGCCCTGTGGCACCGACGAGAGCTACATCTGGCCCTCGGTGTCGCCCGATGGACGTAAAGCGCTCTTCTTCGTGTGTGGCGAAGGAGCCTACGTGAGCAACATCGACGGCTCCGCCCCGAAGTTTATCGGCATCGTGCGCGCGCCGCGGTGGCTTAACAACTCCATCGTGCTGGGGATGCAAGATACCGACGACGGATATGTCACCACAGCCTCGACGCTTGTGGCCGTCGATATCACCACGCTGCAATCGCAGCAGCTCACCGACGACCGCTTCATCGCGATGTATCCTACGACCGACAAAGCGGCTACCAAGATGGCCTTCACCACCCCCGAAGGCGATGTTTACATTATGGACATAACAATCAAATGATTACGGCTATGCGACGAACAATATTACTGATAGCCGCAATCGCGGCAATGGCGCTTAGCGCTGTGGCAGCTACATCGCTGAGCGAAGCGCGTATCTATATCAACGCCGGGCACGGCAGCTGGGGGCCTAACGACCGTCCGATGGCTACTATCCCCTATCCCAACCTCTCCTCGACCGGCAGACCCGACACCTGCGGCTTCTACGAGTCGAACACCAACCTGTGGAAGTGCCTTAAGATGGGCAGCACGCTCGAGCTGATGGGCGCGAAGAAAGCCAACATCTTCTACTCGCGAGTGAAGAACGGCCCCTACCCCTACGTGTCGTCGGGCACCAACGCCACCAAGTACAACCGCAGCCTGACCGAAATCTCGGAAGAGGTGTGCGCCAACAACATCGACTACTTCATCTCCGTCCACTCCGACGCGGCCACCGAGGGCGGCACCGCCAATCGCGCGCTGACCCTCTATCGCGGCAAGGACGGCACATCGGGCAACTACGTCAGCGGCAGCTACGCCCGCGCGCTCACCCATTGGCAGAACTTTATCGGCAACGGCATCGACGTATGCTCCAGCACCGTAGCCTCGCCCAACCTACGCGGCGACTGCGACTTCTACGGCAGCTCCACCACCCGCTATAGCCAAACCACCGGGCAGTACTACACCGGCTATCTGGGCGTGCTGAAGCATAACGCGCCCGGATTCCTCTGCGAGGGCTATTGCCACACCTATCAGCCGGCACGCCACCGCGCGCTCAATGCCGACTACTGCCGTATGGAGGGTGTGCGCCACGCTCGCGGCGTCGCAGCTTATTTCAACGCCCCCGGCGAAACCACCGGCTACATCATGGGAACAGTAAAGAGCAAGACCGAGAAGATGTTCTCCAGCTCGCTATTCAAATACAAGGAAGGCTCCATCGACCAGTGGCTGCCTATCAACGGCGCGGTGGTGAAGCTCTATCAAAACGGCTCGCTCAAAGGCACTTACACGGTGGACAACAACTACAACGGCGTGTTTGTATTCGAGCACCTCGCGCCCGGCACCTATCAGCTGATGGCCACCGCTGCGGGCTATGAAGACTTGGCCGCTGAGTATCAGAGTGTTACCGTCACCGCCAACGCCACCACTTATCCCCTACTCTATCTCACCCCCGGCGAAGGCGGCAGCGGCACGGTAATTACCCCGACGCCCAACACCACCGACTACCCGCAGCCCGCGCAAGACGACTGTGTGGCCAACCTCGAAGCTATCGACTTCACCGCCGAGGCCACCGATCTCGACATCGCCGAGCTTCAGGGAAAGACCGTGCGCCGAGTGTTGCAGCGCAACGGGTTCCTCTGGGTGCTTGCCGTTGATGCCGCAGGCGCGCCCACATTGCTGAAGATCGACCCCGCCACCCTCGCTGCCCAGGCTATCAGCACCGCCGGCACAGAAGGCAAAGACTTGGCCGTGAGCGACATCGCCTTCACTGCCGACGGTTTCCTGCTCGGCTGCAACAAAGGCGAGAATCAAGACGATGACGACCACGTGGCCACAGGCGACACTCGCGGCACGTTCCACCTTTATAAATGGAATATGAGCGACCTCGCGTCGGCTCCGTCAATCATCTACTCCACGCAGTTTGCCGCATTCTACTACAATGCAGTAGTGGGCAACACGTTGGCCGTCAGTGGCAAGACGGCCGATGCGCAGATTCTCGTGAGCGGCGTCACCACCGGCTCCTCCACCGGTATGCGCTTCATGCGCCTCAATATGGTCAACGGTGTGATAACCTCGAGCACCACCGCCCCTGATTATCTCAACGTGGCCAGCGGCGCCAACTCGGGCTTCGCCGAGAATCTCTTCGGAGCCGATGCCAAGCTGTCGCCCTCGCCGTTCAACGACGGCTACTTCATCATCGATGGCAGCGGCATCAACGCCACCGAGTTTATGCCGGCCACTACCGTGGGGACCAACTGCACGAAGACCGATGTGCAAAGCTCCTCGCAAGTGGCACCCGAGGCCAACGGCGCCACCTATTTCCGCTACGCCAACCAGACCCTTATGGCGGCTCCGGTGGTCGATACGTCGGGCAACAACATCGGGTTCAAGATTTTCGATGTAAGCAACGGCCTCGCGTCGGCCACTGAAATCGACATCAACGGCGCCGCTCTCAGCTCCGGCTCTACGTCCTATGCCGCCGCGCGCGTCGACAACTCCGACATCAACATCTATATGCTGCGCGGCAACAAGCTCAGCCGCTTCTTCTTCAAGGGCGTCACTTGCGGCAGCTCGGAGCCTGGAGGCGACGAGCCCCAATCCACCGACGGCAGCTACGCCGTGATGGCCACTAACCTCAATGTGGCTGAAGCCGATGGCAACTACACCTTCACCTTCGATGCCAACACCGATGCCCGCTCCACGCAGATACTGCTCTACGACTCACAGGGCACTTTGGTAAAGACCGTAGAAGCCGAAGCCGCCACAGCCGGAACCAATACCGTGACCGTGGCCAAGACCGACCTGCCCTACGAGAGCGGCGAGCTGCGCTGGGCCGTAAAACTTACCGGCGACACTATCTCGGCGGCCGTGAAGCTCGCCACCGTGGGCACATTCGTGGAAGGCGCTGTGGCTATCGACAACTCTACCGAGTCGCCCAACTTCGGCAGCATCTACGTCAACTCCCGCTCCACGGGCAGCACCACCGGCGGCCTCTACCGCTACGATACCTCGCTGCATCAGAACGCTTTCATACCCAACACCTCGGCCGACCAGCGCCGCATCGCTGTTGATACCGACGGCAATGTGTATGCCGCCGACTGGGGCGACACGTCGTCCGAAATACGATTCTACTCGGCCTCCGACCTGACGCAAAACTGGAATATGTTCAACCACGGCAGCTCGGCATCCGCTACGCGCGATGCCACCACCGGCCTGTGGAGTCTCAACGGCACCGCCCTCGGCGGCAGCTGCTCGGCAGTGAGCGTAGTAGGCTCGGGCGCCGACCGCAAGCTCTACGTTTACGACGAGGATTATCAGGTGGACGGCGCCGGCAACAACGTCATAGTTCACAATATCGGCACCGCTACCGACATCTCTACCGCTCCGGCAGCCACAATAGGCGGCGCGGTCCACACCAAGAGTATCAACCACGACTGCGGCCTTATCGCCTCCGACGATGGCATCTGGGTGAGCCAAACCCGCGCGACCAACATGAACAGCTCCTATGCCACCTCGTTCTTCTATTCCGACCTTGCTGCGAATATCAAGCTAATGGCGAGCGATGCTCCGGTGTCGGAATACGTGACCGGCTGCCCCGGCTCCGGCCTTGCCGTCAACTGCGACCGCACCCTGCTTGCCGTGGCCAACAGCGGTACCGAAATCACGGTGTTCGACATCACTTGGAGCGACAACACCCCGACCTTATCGTTCAAGTGCCGCTTCAACCACGACGACGGCTACACCCGCAACGGCCTTTACTCCATCTTCCAGATGGCCTTTGACCGCGCCAACAACCTCTACATCAGCGGCGGCTCGCTCGGCGTGTACTCTATTCCCACCGCCGATAACTCCTGCACTATTCCGGCGCCCGAGTCGATGACCGTGGCAGGCGCCGCTCCGGCCGCCAAGCCGGTGAAGGGCGTGATGGCTTATGGCCTTGACGTGAACCGCAACACCGACACATTTGACTTCATCTTCAGCGCCAACGAAGACGCGACTGAAGGCGCAATCGTCCTCACCGACGCTTCGGGCCGCGTGATTAAGGAGTTCGCGCTCTCGGAGATAACCGCGGGCGAGAACACCTTCACTGTGGATGCCGAGCAGATACCTTACGAATATGGCGACCTCAACTGGGCGGTTCGCCTTAAGGCCGCTCCCATAGCCGAGGTGACGCAGCTCGCCACCATAGGCAGCTATGTGCACGGCGCCGTCACTGTCGATAACTCCACCGATTCGCCCGGCTTCGGCAGCGTATATGTCAATTCGCGCTCCACCGATAGCGCCACCGGCGGGCTTTATCAGTACTCGCCGATGCTTGACCAGACCAAATTCATAGCCAATAGTTCCCAGAAGGGTCGCCGCATCGCCGTTGACAGCGATGGCAACGTGTATGCTTCCGATTGGGGTGACGGCACCTCCGAGATTCGCTACTACTCGGCCGCCGACCTGACACAGAACTGGAATATGCTGCATCACGGCGCCTCGGCCTCTTCCACCCGCGCGTCGAGCGGACTCTGGAGCCTCAACGGCACCGCAATAGGCGGCAGCACTACCTCGGTGTGGGTGACCGGCTCCGGCGCCGACCGCAAGCTATACACCTACGATGAGGACTATAAGGTCAACAACGTGGGCAACAACGTGCTTGTATATAATATAGGTGAAAGCACCGACATCGCCACGGCCCCGTCGAAGAGCTATGGCGGCACCATTCACAGCCTTACGGGCAGCACCGATGTGGCCGTCGTGGCTACCGACCGAGGTATGTGGCTCGGACAGGTGCGCAGCTGCGTGGGCGGCACCAACAACAACACTGAGGAGTACCCCTCGCTGATGTATGTTGACCTTGAAGGCAACGTACTCTTCAACTCCGGCACTGCTGCCGTGCGCGACCTTATCGAGGGCAGCGAGTGTGGCGGTTTCGCCATCAGCCCCGACGGTTCTCTGCTTGCCATCAACAACGGCAAGCAGGAGGTGGTGGTGTTCGACCTCACTTGGGCCGACAACGTGCCGTCGCTGACCTACCTATACAAGTTCAGCCACACCCACGGCTACCTGCTGCGCGATGAGCGCTACCAGATCTATCAGATGTCGTTCGACCGCGGCGGCAACCTCTACCTCGCCGGTAAAGAGCTGGGTGTTTACGCTCTGCCCACCGCCGTCAACGAGACCACCATCGCCGCGCCGTCCTATCTCACCGTCAAAGGCGACGGCCCGGAGCCTGCCGACCGCGGCATTATCGCCTACGACCTCGCGATGAGCTGCAATAGCGCAGGCATAACCTTCTCGTTTAAGTCGAATATCGATGCCTTCAAAGGCGAGATAATCCTCTTCGATGCCGTCGGCAACGAGCTTAAGGCTGTGAAGGTGGATGGAGTAGAGGCCGGCGATAACAGCTTCGATATCGAGTGGAGCGAAATCCCCGACGCCGCCAAGACCTGGGGCGTAAGGCTTACAGCCGGCGAGGTGCAGAGCGTGACGCAGCTGGCCAAGATAGGCACCTACATCGAAGGTGCCGTGGCAATCGACAACTCCACCGATTCGCCCAACTATGGCAGCATCTACGTCAACTCCCGCTCTTCCGACAGCGTCACCGGTGGCTTGTATCAATACTCCCCGACACTTGACCAGACTGCCTACATCAGCAACGAGTCGAAGAACGGCCGCCGCATCGCCATTGATACCGATGGCAATGTGTATGCTTCCGACTGGGGCGACGCCACTTCCGAAATTCGCTTCTATTCGGCTACCGACCTCACGCAGAACTGGAATATGTTTAACCACGGCGAATCGGCGGCTTCCACTCGCGCTTCGAGCGGATTGTGGAGCCTCAACGGCACGGCCCTCGGCGGCAGCAACACCGCCGTGTGGCTCACCGGCTCAGGCGCCTCACGCCAGCTCTTTACTTACGATGAGGATTATCAGGTGAACGGCAATGGCAACAACGTCCTCGTCTATGCCATAGGCAACAGCCACGAGATTGCCGCGGCGCCCGATGTGGCAATCGCCAACGCTATCCACACCAAGACGCCCAATACCGACTGCAGCCTTATCATCGACACCGGTGGTATATGGGTGAGCCAGACTCGCGGCTCCGGCAACAACAACAGCAGCGCGCCGTCGTTTATCTACACCGATTTCCTCGGCAACCTGCTCCTGTCGTCGAGTCAGAGCGGCATTGTGGAGTATATCAGCGCAAGCCCCGGCTCGGGTATGGCGCTCAACGAGAGCCGCACGCTCTTCGCCTCGGTGAGCAGCTTGAGCGAGGTGACGGTATTCGATGTCACCTGGGACGGCAATGTGCCTTCGCTCTCCTACAAGTGCCGCTTCACCCACGACAACGGCTTTGTGCGCAAAGGCTTGAACTCACTCTTCGAGCTGGCTTTCGACCACGCCGACAATCTTTACGTCAGCGGTGGCTCGCTCGGCATGTACTCTATCCCAAAAGCCACCAATGTCACCAGTACCCTCGCCCCAAGCTCCTCGCGCATAATCAAAGGCTTGAAGGGCGACATCAATATTGACGGGCAAGTGGACAGCTCCGACATTGCCGCACTGCTCGAGATGGTGCTCCAAGGCGGTGAGCCCACCTACAATTCCGATATCAACTCCGACAACAGCCTCGATAGCTCCGACATCGCGGCTCTGCTCGAGATTGTGCTCACCGGCTACTGATAATCGACACAGGCATCAATG
>CAMHGU010000022.1 GCA_946184715.1 uncultured bacterium
TCGGTCATCTCGCCGGTAGCTTCAATAGTGTCGGAAAGCAGCTTGAAATCATCAAGCGAAGCCCAATCGCCCACGGCTGCATACACTGCGAAGTGCTCGGCAGGGTAATCGGCATCTTGACCTGAAGCCCAGAAGCTGAGAGTACCCTTGAGCTCTACGACGGGCGTGATGAGCCAGTTGTCGGGGTAGAGTATGCCGCTGGCGTAGCTTGCCGAGGTCATCACGCTTATGGGGCTGTGGCTTATAATCTGGTCGTTGCTGGAGTAGTACCAGTTGTTGCCATCACCGTCGGCATCATAGGCCAGCCAGTCTTCGAGCTGATTGCGGTCTTCGAAGTCCCATAAATAGCCGTTGATGACTTCGGCGGTGCGATAACGGAGGTTGTAGCTCTCCTGCACGCCGTTCCAGCTTACGCTGGCTTCGTGGGAAGTGATATCGTTGATTTCAATATCGTAAGGTGGGAGCGTGGCGCTGAGGGTGGAGAACTCAACAGCATCGGTCCATGCCGAGAGAGCGCCATTGCCGTAATCGGCCTGCACTTGCACGTCGTAGCCTGCGCCGGGATTGAGGCCGGTAAGCTGATGCGGGCTGGTCACGCCCTCTACGTCGATCCAATTGGCGCGGTCTCCATTGACTCTCACAGCGTCGATAAACATAAAGTCCTGGTTGGTGCAGCTGTAGTGGCGGAATGCGATATAGCCTTCCATTCCGGCGAAGCGGCTCATGTCGATGGTCTGCTCAACCCATTCAAGACTTCCCGGCGACTGGATATCGTCGGTAGCGGCGATAAAGCTATCAATATTGGTATCGGTGGTGGATACGTAGATACGATAGTTCTCGGGGTACTGGCCATCGTCCATAATCCAGTATTTGAGGTCGCCGCCGAGCTTCACCTTTTCGGTAATCAGCCAGTTGTCGGGCGTAAGGATGTCGCCGTTGTAGCTTCGGCTCATCGCCACCATATTGCCGTCTTTAGCCTCCAAGCCGTAGCCCGCGAAGGTAACCGAAGGATTGATAAATTGCCAGTTGTTGCCGTCGCCATCGTTGTCGATAGCTGCCCAGGTAGCGGGCAATCCCTCTTCGAAGCTCTGTGAGAGCTCATTCATCAGATATCGGATATTAGCCTTGGGGGCTTCGGTCTCGAACGACACGACAGCAGTATTGCTGGTGATGTCGCTGATTTCAATCGCGGTGGGGCGAGAATACTGCTCGGGAGTGGTAAACTCGAGCGCTTCGGTCCAAGCGCTCACATCGTCGGCGTCGCAGAGGCCACGCACGTAGGCGTAGTAGGTAGTGTTCTCATTCAGAGTGGTGATTTCCAGCTCAGGAACGCGATCCACCTGGAACAGCGGAGCCACATCGTTGGGGTCGGCGTCGGGCGAATCGGTGATGGCCACCTCCCACGAAGTCTGGTCGGTGGTGCCGGCGCTCCACGTGAGCGTCGCGCTGTGGTAGGTGATTTCGCCTACATCGAACGACGTCGGGCGGGAGCAGGTTATGGGATTAATGGTGAATTCGGTAATCAGGCCTACAGGATGCTCAGTGCCAGCCGTGCGCTGGGCGATTACCACGCCTTCTTCATCGGTGAATGTATAGCCCACTTCATCGGAGTAATTTCCTCGAGCCCATACCAACTGATAGGTCACGCCGTAGCACACGTTGAATGAACCCGATGCCTCTAAGCCGCTGCTTATCGTAAGGCTTGCCAGCTGATTGCCATTGGGGTCGAGCACCTTGATGCTGCCGCCGTTCCAGCCGTCGCCATAGGAGTCGGTCAATTGATAGCTGACAGTGCCCATATCCTCGGCATTGCAGAAGGGGGTAATAAAGGTGGTGGTGGCCCAGCTGCTGACGGCATCGGCGCCCTTATTGGCGCGCACCTGCGCGGTATAGGCCGTACCTGCAGCGAGGTCGGTAAGCTCAAGGCGGGTGGTATTGACTGTGGTTTGAATCCAGTCGGCATCAGCGTCGGCCTTATAAGCCACGTCCCATTGAGTTTCATCGCCGCCGGCCATCCACGTGAGGGTGGCGGAGTTGGGCGAGGTCACCTCAGCGACGAACAACTTCGGGCGCGTTACCACCACTGCGCCTTCAGCCAGATATGTGAAGGTGGTCTTCGGGATGAAGTTGCGCTGATTGGCGGTGACGTCGGCAAGCGCGGTGGCGTTATAGCCCTGCACTGATGCGCCTTCGGTGGTAACACCATAGAACGAGCAACTCTTATAGTCGCCCTTCTCAGTGTTGTAAACGCCCACCAGAAGGTTGCCGCCATTATACACATACGGCGTGTCGAACGTAATCACCATCGTCTCCGATGTGTGAGCGATAGTGCCTTCATACACAATTTCGCCGCCGGTAGGTCCGGAGTAAGCACTCAATGTGGTGGAGTCAATCTCTTTAAGAAACACTTGGAAATGGACATTGCCCCAAGTCCAATTGGGGTCGGCCGTAGTCGACGGATACCACGTCAGCGAGGTGATAGCGCACCCCGTCATTGCCGCGAGGTCGGCGGCCGGAATGACGTATTCGCTCTTCAGATAGCTGTCGCAGTAGTACCCGTAGATAGGCACATACCCATTCGTTGTCGTTCCGTCGGCAACGGTGATTGTGTTCTGGGCCGTGGCGGGAAGTACCGCACCAAGCACCCACAACGCAACACAAATAAGTAATGTTCGCTTCATAGGATAAAACTTTAGTTAATAATTATGAGTTAGTAAAACAATAAGCAAATCATATAGCGCTAATAACGAAATCGGCGCGAGAACGGGCTGTAGCCGCATCTCGCTCATCCTTACGCAATTAGACGCACAAAAGTAATACAATAATTCCCATTTTGCCAACAAAACTTCCGATTATGCCAAATTTACCGCCATATCTCCCAATAAAAAAGTCCGCCTCAGGCGGCGCCGGCCGCCGTCCTTCTCAAGCGGGCACAAAAAAAGGGCAAGCTTACTACATCGCGCCGCTACAACCTACTACCCTTGCTTCGGTCAAGACCTGGGGGATTCATAAGGAGCATGCCGTGTAGGACTTACCCGCCGCAAAATTACGCATTTTTTTTCATTCCCAAACATATTTCGGCCATTTTTTACTACTTTTGTGACCTAAATGTGCTATGATTGATCGTAACCACATTATATATAATGAAACATCGTAAGTACTTCCTCATTGCCGCCGCGATACTGCTCGCCATCCCCAGCAACGCCAAGCAGATTGCACCCGATGAAGCGACAACTATCGCCCGCGACTACCTCACAGCCAACGCTCCGCGCCGACTTCAGGGCATCAATCAGGCACAGCCCCAGCTGAGCATCGCCCTGGCAGCCACATCGGCCGACGACCGTTCCACCGACTACTACGTCCTCAACAACGGCACCGACCGCGGCTTCATCGTCGTGGCCGGCGACGACCGCGCCGTGGAGGTCCTCGGATATTGCGACCAGGGCACATTCGACCCGGCCAATGTCCCCGACGGGCTACAGGTGCTCCTCGACGAGTACGCTGCCGAGATGCGCTGGCTCCGCGCCAATCCCACGGCCGCCAAGGCCGAGGCTCAGAAGTCGCGCAACCCCGTGGTAGCTCCCCTTATCTACACCAATTGGGGCCAAAACACGCCGTTCAACGACCTCTGCCCTGTGGTCTATAATATGAAAGGAGAGCAAGTGCGCGCCGTCACCGGATGCGTCGCCACGGCTGCCGCGCAGCTGATGTACTACCACCGCTGGCCCAAAGAGGGTAAAGGCACCAACTCCTATTTCAGCAAAGCCCAGCGCGGCAACACCTATAGCAAAGGCTTCCCCGTGGAGGCCGACTTCAACCACCCCTACGACTGGGACAATATGCTCGAGAACTACACCGAAAGCAACTACACCGACGCCCAAGCCAAAGCCGTGGCCCAGCTGATGTATGATGCCGGCGCCGCTGCCTCGATGAATTACGGCACCACCAGCGGCACATCGGCCTACTTTATGATGACCGCCCTGCGCGAGCACTTCAGCTACAGCAAGGATATGCGCTTCGAGCTGCGCTCCACCAAGACCATCACCGAATGGGAAAACCTTATCTTTGAGGAGCTTAACAACAAGCGCCCCATCCTCTACTCCGGCTTCACCGCCACGGGCGGCCACACCTTCATTCTCGACGGATACAACGCCGACGGCTACTTCCACTTCAACTGGGGCTGGAACTCCAAGAGCAACGGCTACTTCATCATCACCTCGCTCAACCCGCGCAACCAGGGCACCGGCTCTTACGAAGGCGGCTACAACTCCTGCCAGACGATGGTCACCGGTATGCGACCCGACGACGGCACTTCGCAGCTCCCCGACGACTACGTCCTCCTCACTTGCGACAAGTTCACTCCCAACGAAAAGAGCGTTAAGCTCGGCTCCACCACCACTATCGACCTCGAAGGCGTGACAGGAACAGGTGCCGGATATGGCAACATCCTCGATATCACTCACGCCTTCGTCCTTACCGACCAAAACGACAAAATCGTGGAGGTGCTGTCGAAGAGCGTGCTCGAAACGTCGATTCACCTCGGCTCGCGCTACACCTACACCACCGCCCGCAAGAACCCGCGCGTCATCGACCCGAGCACCAACCTCGCCGACGGCGATTACCACCTCCACTATATGTATAAGAACACTGAGGCCGACGAGACAGAGTATAAGCCCTACGACCACAGCTCCCTCGTGCCCGGCTACTGGATTGCCCACGTGGAGAACGGCGTGATGACCTTCACTCAGCCCAAGGCTGCCGACAGCAACCTCAAAGTAGTGAATTTCGATTATCCGGAGAAGATCAGCGTCAACACCTTCTTCAACTTCAGCGTCACCCTCTCCAACGATGGCGAAGAGTTCTACGGCAACATTAACATTGACGCCAAACGCGAGAACGACGAGAAATACACCTCACTCCTATCATCTCTCATTGACCTCCCCACCGATGGCCAAATCACCATCAAAACCACCTCGTTCGCTCCGCGCGATGCAGGCAATTACAAGATGGTAATCCGCGACGACGCCGGCAACATCATCGACGGCCCTCGCGACCTCACCGTCACTGCCGATGAGAACTTTCAGCTACTCGTTGCCTCTCAACTCACCGTAGGCAGCTACAATATGTTCCAAGAGCACATCACCGCCTCGGTCGATGTCACCAACACGGGCCAAAGCGACTTCAACGGCGCGCTCACCTTCTTCATCAGCCGCGACGGCAAACAGCAAGCCGACGGCGCTACCGAGATGATCTCGATTCCTAAGGGCGCCACGCGCACCGTCAACTACGTGACGCGGTTTGAAGGCCAGCCGGGCGTGGAATACGTTTTCTATGCCTCAAGCCTCGGCGCCACTACCGATGAGCTTAAAGCGCAATGCCAGGCTCCCTTTAAGGTTGAGGAGCGCATCGCCACCGAGACGGTCGCCGACCTCCTCACCTATGGCGAAGATATGACCCCTTACCGCATCGCCGACAACCTTACCATCGCCGAAGCCCACGAGCCGAGCCTCTTCGTCACCGACGGCCTGAACAACTGGCTCGAAATCACCGACAAGGACAACTTCGCCAAGCTCAAAGAGATGGAAGCCTTTGAGGCCGGCACGGTATTCGGCCGCTACGGCAATGCTGACGGCAACCCCACGCTCCAGCTCCTGTGGCTCCCCGCCAAGGGCGAGAAGCAAGAGTTCGGCATCAACGAGCTTGACCTCACGACCGAAGATATGCCGCTACCCAACCAGGTGGTTGAGCTTGAAGGCTACTACGCCGTGGTCAACGGCGTGGAGATGCTCCGTTACGGCGCCGACGACGGCAACGGCTTCGCCATCTCGCTCCAGTGGCTCGACCCCAAGCCCTCGCTTATCGAAGGCAGTGCCTATCGCATCCACGGTGTAGCTAAAGTGCAGGTAGTCAACGACGAAGCCAGCTACATCATCTACGCCACCCGTCAGCCCTCCGAAGCTTCGGGCATCGGCGCCATCACCGGCAGCAAGGTGAGCATCAGCCAAGCCAATGGTGTCCTGACAGTCAAAGGCGCCTCGCAGGTGGCAACCTACTCCGTCACCGGCGCACTGCTCAGCCGCAACCACTCACTCTATCTCGCCCCAGGCATCTACATCGTAGTGGCCGACGGGCGCAACTATAAAATTAACATCCGATGATTGACACCCTTAAGCAACTCATTATCGATGGCGGCAAGCTCACGGTCGAAGAGGCCGTGAGCCTTGCCCACCATCCCGACCTCGACGCCCTCGCCGCCGCGGCCGACGACATACGCCGGCACTTCACCGGCAACCGCATCGACACCTGCTCCATCGTCAACGCCCGCTCCGGCCGCTGCACCGAGAATTGCAAATGGTGCGCCCAGTCGAAGTACCACACTACCGGCATCGACGAGTACGACTTCGTGGAAGAGGACGAAGTGATGCGCTCCGCCTTGCACAACGACAGCAAGGGCGTGCACCGGTGGTCGCTGGTCACCAGCGGCCGTAAGGTGTCGAAGCGCGACCTTACCCGCTTCTGCGACTACTTCCGCAAAGTGGGCAGCTGCACCAAGCTGTTTATGTGCGCCTCGATGGGCCTGCTCAACGAAGAGGAGCTCACGATGCTCCGCGACGCCGGCGTAAGACGCTACCACTGCAACCTCGAGACCTCGGCTTCTTTCTTCCCCCACCTTTGCACCACCCATACCTCCGACGACAAGAAGCGCACCATTCGCGCCGCGCAGCGCGCGGGGCTGGGCGTATGCTCCGGCGGCATCATCGGCATGGGCGAGACGATGGAGCAACGCATCGAGATGGCCTTCGAGCTGGCCGAGCTCGGCGTCGACTCCGTGCCTATGAACATCCTCAACCCCATTCCAGGCACCGCTCTCGAGCACCAGCCGCTCATCAGCGACGACGACATACGCCGCACCGCCGCCATCTACCGCTTCATCCTGCCGCGAGCCGAGATACGCTTCGCCGGCGGACGAATGCGCCTCTCGGAGGAGCTCACCCGACAGCTGCTCCTCGGCGGCATCAACGGCGCCCTCGTGGGCGATATGCTCACCACCATAGGCAACAGCATCGACGACGATTACCGCCTTTTCGACTCGCTCAACCTCACCCACTGACCGCCTGCGATGATTGTCGTCAATACCACCTTCCACGCCTCAGCTCCGTGCCGCGAACGCTTCGTTGCCTGGCTCAAGGAGCACTATATCCCCGTGGCCACGGCGCAAGGCGTGCTGTCGCGTCCGCGCCTGGCCCTTATACTCACCGGTGAGGACGACGGTGCCGCCGGCGACGCTTCATTAGCCCTGCAATTCGAGGCCGAAAGCCTTGATGCCATCAGTGCCTGGTACGACAGCACCGGCCGTACTCTCACCGAGCAGCTATCGACGGAATTTGCCGATGGTATCGCAGGATTCTCCACATTGATGCAGACTATCGACTGACCTATGGCCACCAACCACGAGCGCATAATAATAGGCATCGACCCGGGCACCAACGTCATGGGCTACGGCATCCTCGGCATCGACGGCAAGCGGCTCGATGTTATCGCCATCGGGGTGCTCAAGCTCAACAAGTTTGAGAGCCACTACCTTCGCCTGAAGCGCATCTACGACCGCGTGACCGGCCTCATTGAGCAGTATCTGCCCGACGAGCTGGCCATCGAGGCGCCCTTCTTCGGCAAGAACGTGCAGTCGATGCTCAAGCTCGGCCGCGCCCAGGGGGTGGCTATGGCTGCCGCGCTGGAGCGCGACATTCCCATCACCGAATACGCCCCGCTGAAAATCAAGCAGGCCATCACCGGCTCGGGCAGCGCCTCTAAGGAGCAGGTGGCCGAGATGCTCCGCCGTATCCTCTCAATACCCCGCGAGCAGATGCCCCACTTCCTCGACGCTACCGATGCCCTCGCCGCGGCCCTTTGCCACTACTACGAATCGGCAAAGCCCATTCAGTCCCACTCCTACTCCTCCTGGAAGGACTACATCGCCCACAACCCCGACAAAGTGAAATAGCCCCGCCGACGCCTACGACCCCTCCGGCCGAGCCTATTGCATTGCTGCCTATAAAAACGGCAGCGGAGATTCCCGCTGCCGTCACTTCCCGACTATGGTGAATAAGGTTTTTAGCTGGTTTATAGCGTCGGTAGTACAAAAACAAATTGTAGTTAATAATGGTAACTACAGGAAGGGCGGTTTGCAGACAAAAGTTCCGTGTTCCTTCCCACAACGCAAATTTAGCTCACGAAGCCGAGCGCGCTATAGCTTTTTCGCAAAAAGCGAGTTTCATTTTCGCAAAATCGCGCGGCCGCGGTGGCGCCATAATGACGAAAACGCCCGATACTATCGGGCGTTTCTCACAAATTTATCTTCTAAAGGTTATTGACGCAAGAATTGCGAGATGTCGCAGCGCAGATTGACCATAAAGGTTGTGCCTCCGCTATGCGGCTGCGCGAGAGCCACGCCCACGCCTATCATCTTGATGTTGACGCCGCCGCCGAGCGAGAAGCCCGAGAAGAAGCTGCGCTTGTCGGTCGACATATCGGTGCGAGTCTTATAGTTGTAGCCTATGCCCACATAGAAGCGCTCCGACGGCACAAACTCCACGCCGAACACCAAGTGGCGGAGCAGGTCGCTCCCGAAGTTGTGCTTCAAAGCGTAGGCCGATTGGGTGTCGTTGTTATCTACGCGCGCGTAGTAAGGCATCTTCCATCGCCGCAGGTTGGTGGCCGTGACGTTGAGCCGGATAGGCACCGACCGCAGCATCTGCGAGTAGCCCAGCTGGATATCCCACGGCAGCTTGTCGGCCGTGTTGTCAAATTTCTTTACCTGACCGCCGAGGCTCTTGATGACGAACGAGAGCGACAGGTCGTTGTCGGGGTTGTAGTAGTTGATACCGAGGTCGGTGGCGATGGCAAACGCCTTGTATTCGCCATAGGCCGAAGAGATACCCTTCACGGCAATACCGCCACGAAGCATATCGGTGATGTCGTGGGAGTAAACGATACCGAAGGAGAGGTCGCGCGGCGAGATTTTGCCGGTGATTACCCCGTCGGGGCCGGCGGTGGTCATCGAGCCGTAGCCGAAGTGCTGTATTGTGGCGGCGAAGGCTCCGCGCTCCCAAGCCTTGACGCCGAACGTCAAGCCCATAAAGTTGCTCTGACCCAGGTAGCGCATATAGTTCAGCCCCAGCTGCAGGTGCATCTCCTGCCCGAGCAGTGCCGGGTTCTGGTTGACCATCGTGATGTCGTCATCGACGAGCGAAATGTTCTGTCCGCCAATAGCATAGACGTGGCTCGACGGAGTGATGTTCAGGAACTGATATCCATCGTCGCCAAACTCCGACGCCAATGCCGCGCCCGTAGCCACGCAGGCCACAGCGCCAAGCGAAATTATGCGCATAATAGCACGTTTCATCAGTTTAATAACGCAAAAGGTGGCCCCGTATTATATCCCCAGTCCATAAAAAGCCCCTCTCCATTCACATTATTTTGCAAAAGGCGGCTCCCGAGGGGCTACAAATACAAAAATAGTTAAATCGACCGCCATCGCCTCAAAATATATCGCCTCATATTTTCATATTCGGCGAAACAGTGATAAATTTGTTATCGCAAAAGCACGAAAGGATTTCAATAGCTTCGGCCTTTGCTTTGTTAATAATAGTGATGCGAAAAAGAAGCGTAATATTACTCCTGCTGATAAGCGTGATGAGCGTGGTGGCCATGGGCCAGCGACGCAATGTCAACACGGTGCGCCCGCAGCTGCCTGAGCCACAGTATATTCCGGTGTATGAATCCTACGACGTGGATATCAAGCCTGAATTTCCGGGCGGTGAGCGCGGCTTGGTCAACTTCATCAACAAGAGCAAGGAGTACCCCTTCAAGGCCTACAAGAAAGGGATTTCGGGCCGCGTGGTGTGCAGCTTCATAGTGTGCCCCGACGGTAGTCTCGACGACATTCAGGTAGTGAAAGGCGTGGAGGAGTCGCTCAATCGCGAAGCGCTTCGCATCATCAGCACGATGCCGCGTTGGCACGCCGGCTTTATAGGCGCGCAACCGGTGTACGTGCGCTGCTTCCTTCCTATTACATTCAGGCTGTAACCCGCTTGAGGAGTGTGTAATCGAGGCTTCGAGTAATCAAGGCTTCGAGGGGTATGTTTTAGCCTTGGCCTTGGGAGGCGGGGCGCGCTGTAGGTGCCTTCACGCGCAGGCTGCGGCGATAGCGGGCCGCGAGGGTGTGGAGGACTACCGCTCCATCGGTTATCTCGATGTAATTGACGTCGGCCGCCGCGAGCCTCTCGGGCAGCTGCAGAATGGCGCGCACTCGGCCATTCTGGTCGAGCACTTGAATGCCGATGGAGGTCACCGCCCACAGGTTGCCGTCGCCATCAAATGCCATGCACCTTACCGCGAGCGGCTCTGTACCAAGCGTGTGCAAGTGATAGAACGGCTCGCCGGCCGTGGGGTGGCCGTTGTTGTCTATCAGATACTGCCATATCCGGTTGCCATCATCGGCGCGCGCTATAGCCACGAGGGTTGAATCGGTATAGTAGGCCATAGGCTGTGGTGGCAGTGCCACCTCTATGGCGAAGTCATCGACCGCTTTACGCTCCCAAGCCGTGGCGAGCGTATCGGCCTCAATGGAGCGCAGGAAATCGTTGGCGGAGCGGCCGGCAGTCACCGGCTCGGGAAAGCCGCGCCACAACCAGCGCATCACATCGGCAAAGATTTCAGAGGCTCGGCCTATGCTATGCCCTGTGTCGCCCCAATCGAACCGGCACTCTACGCCGTTGAATTGCAGCGCCGAAGCCATCAGCTGATTGCCCTCCCACCAAGAGCCGAAGAGGGGATTCCAAGCGTCGGCGGTGCCGTCCTGAAGCATCACCCGCAATGGCCGCGGCTCGCTCTTTCGAATGATGGCCTGGAGGTCGTTGCCGCCACGCATAGCCACGAAAGTGCCCACGGCGGCGAATACCCGCCTGAAGCGGTCGGGACGGTGCCATGCGGCGGTGAGCGCCGCTATACCGCCGCTGCTGGCGCCGAAGATGGCGCTGTCGTCGCCACGGCGCGACACGTGGAGCACGCGCCCGTCGGGCAACGCGTAGCCCTCTATGTGGCTGTCGATAAGCTCTTCAAGGAAGGTGGCGAAGCGCGGCGTGATGTCGTCAAACTCGTAGCAGCGATTGTAGCGCACTGCTCGCCCGGCAGCGTCGCGCACCACGCCCGGTTGCAGAAAAACCCCGATAGTAACGGGCATTTCGCCCGAGGCGATAAGGCTGTCGAACACCGCCGGCGCATCACATAGCACCCCGTCAAGCCCCACATAGAGGCAAGCGGTGTCGCCGTCGTGATACTGTCGTGGCACATAGAGCGACACGGCGTGGACGGCATCAGGATACAGCGACGATGTCACCATAAGGCAGCTATCGAGCAGCAGTCCCTGCGCCCAGGCTGCGGCAGCGACGACGGTCGCTGCTACCGATATTGCGAGCCGTTTCATAGCGTTTCAGTGTCGCATATCCGCTCTTTGACCTGTGCCATAAGCCAGCGGGGGGTGGATGTAGCTCCGCAAATACCTACCGAGCGCGCGTCGCTGAGCAGCGTCAGGTCCACCTCGTCAGGACCGGCCACCATATAGGAGCGTGGGTTGACGCTCCGGCACTCGGCAAAGAGAATCTTGCCGTTACTGCTCTTGGCACCGCTGACGAAGAAGATCACATCGTGGCGGCGCGCGAATTGCCGTATCTTAGGGATACGATTGGCCACGGAGCGGCATATCGTGTCGTAGCTTACGAAATCGCCGTCGGCTTTGCGCTCGGCGATGGCCTCGCTCATGGCGCGGAAGCCTTGCAGCGACTTGGTGGTCTGCGAATAGAGGGCCACGGGGCGCGTCAGGTCGATAGTGTCGAGCTCGGCCACGTCCTCCACCACGGCCGCTTGGCCGTCGGTCTGGCCCACGAGGCCGTTGACCTCGGCGTGTCCTCGCTTGCCGTAGATTACGATGCGGCGCTCCGGCTGGCGGTCGTGCATCTCCTTGATGCGCTGCTGCAGCTTGAGCACCACCGGGCAGGTGGCGTCGATAATCTCGATATTGTTGCGACGGGCAAGCTCGTAGGTCGATGGCGGCTCGCCGTGGGCGCGCAGCAGCACCTTTACATCGTGCAGTTGGGCCAGCTCTTCGTGGGTGATGGTGACCAAGCCTATGGCGCGCAGGCGCTCCACCTCGGCCGCGTTGTGAACGATGTCGCCCAAGCAATAGAGGCGGCCGGTGCGATGCAGCTCGTCCTCAGCCTTTCGGATTGCCGTAGTGACCCCGAAGCAGAAGCCCGAATCGGTATCAATCTCAACGTTGAGCATCGGCGGCAGCGGTAGCCTCGGCGAGCTTGCGGTGGAAGGTGTCGAGCATCCACCGGTTCTGCTCTTCGATGGTCATATTATCGTTGTTGAGCACCTCGGCGTCGTCGGCACAGCGCAGCGGCGAGTCGGCGCGGGTGGTGTCGAGCCGGTCGCGCTCTTCCACATTGCGGAGCACCTCGTCGAAGCTCACCTGCTGTCCTTTGGCTATCAGCTCCTTATGGCGCCGCTCGGCGCGAACGCGGGCCGATGCGTTGACAAATACCTTCATCTCGGCATCAGGGAACACCACGGTGCCTATGTCGCGCCCGTCCATCACGATGCCGGAGCGGCCTCGCATAGCCTGCTGCTGCTTCACCAGCGCGCGGCGCACAAACGGCAGGGCGGCCACTTCGCTGACGCAATTCGACACGCGCATAGAGCGAATCTCGCTCTCAACGTTCTCTCCGTTGAGGCAGGTGTCGCTACGGCCGGTGGCGGGATTGAGACTGAAGGTGATGGCGATATTGTCGATGTCGGATTCGAGTGCGGCGGTGTCGATGACGCCATCGCCGGCGATATAGCCTTTATTGAGGCAGTAGAGCGCCACGGCTCTGTACATTGCGCCGCTATCGATGTAGTTATAGCCGATGGCGCGAGCCAGCTCCTTGGCCATCGAACTTTTGCCCGATGAGGAGTAGCCATCGACGGCTATAGTAATAAACTTACTCATATATATTCTTACGATTATGATTGATTAGATGATAAGCATCGCGTCGCCATAGGCGCCGAAGCGATATTTCTCATCGACGGCCACACGATAGGCGTTCATCACGTTGTTGTAGCCGCCGAAGGTGGCCTCAAGCATCAGCATCACCGAGAGCGGCATGTGGAAATTGGTCACCATAGCCGTGCAGGTGGTAATCTGATAAGGCGGGAAGATAAACTTATTGGTCCAGCCGGCAAAGGGCTTGATGCGACCTTCCATAGCGGCGGTCTCCTCGAGCGCTCTTACCACCGACGCGCCTATAGCACACACGCGGTGCCCGCTGTCCTTGGCCTTGTTGAACATCTCTACGGTGTGCTCGCTCACGTCCATCTGCTCGGAGTCCATACGGTGCTTGGTGAGGTCCTCCACATCGATGTCGCGATAGCTGCCCAGACCGCTGTGCAGGGTGATAAAGGCCGAGTCCACGCCCTTAATCTCCATCCGCTTCATCAGCTCGCGGCTGAAATGCAGGCCGGCCGATGGGGCCACCACAGCGCCTTCCTTCTCGGCAAAGATACATTGATAGTTGACGATATCCTCCTCGGTGGGCTCGCGCTCGATATAGTCGGGCAGCGGGGTCTGGCCCAGGGCGTAGAGGTTGCGCTTAAACTCTTCGTGGTCGCCGTCGTAGAGGAAGCGGAGGGTGCGGCCGCACGAAGTGGTGTTGTCGATTACCTCGGCCACCATCGACTCGTCGATGCCGAAATAGAGCTTATTGCCGATGCGGATTTTGCGCGCCGGCTCCACAAGGACGTCCCACAGGCGATTGTCGGCATTCAGCTCGCGAAGCAGGAACACCTCAATGCGCGCGCCGGTCTTCTCTTTGTTGCCATAGAGGCGGGCGGGGAATACGCGAGTGTCGTTGAATACGAAGAGGTCGTGCTCATCGAAGTAGTCGAGAATCTCTTTGAACACACGATGCTCGATGTCGCCGGTCTTGCGGTTGAGAATCATCAGGCGCGCCTCATCGCGATGCTCCACGGGCTCTTGAGCGATTAACTCTTTGGGTAGGCGGAATTTGAATTCTGAAAGTTTCATACTGAATATGATGGTGTAAAGTTATTATTCTTGGTTGGGGTCGTCGGCCGGGACGATTACCTCCACGGCGTTGAGGAAGTCGACAATGGTGTCGATGGAACTGCACTGGTCGATAGTGACCGAGCCCACGCGCGTGCGCCTCAGGGCGGTGAGGTGGGCGCCCGATTGCAGCGCTTGGCCTATGTCGCGGGCAAGGGCGCGAATGTAGGTGCCCTTGCTGCACGCCACCCGAATGGTGAGCAGCGGCGGCTCCCAGTCGAGAACCTCCAGCTCACTGATTACCAGCTCCTTGGGCTTTAGCTCCACCTCGCGGCCTTTGCGGGCGAACTTATAGGCGCGGCGCCCATCGACCTTCACGGCCGAGAACACCGGCGGCACCTGCATCACCGTGCCGGTAAATTGCGGAAGCACTTCGGCGATGAGCTCGCGCGTGATATGCTGCCACGGGTAGGTGGCGTCGATTTCGGTCTCAAGGTCGAACGACGGCGTAGTGGCTCCCAGCTGCAGCGTGGCCACATACTCTTTCTCGCCGGCCTGCAACTCGTCGATGCGCTTAGTGGCACGCCCGGAGCACACAATCAGGACGCCGGTGGCGAGGGGGTCGAGGGTGCCGGCGTGGCCCACCTTGAGGCGCTTGCGGCCGGTACGCTTGTGCAGCACACCGCGTATGCGCTTCACCGCGTCGAAGGAGGTCCACCCGTAGGGCTTATCCACATAGAATATTTCTCCGTTGATTGGGTCGATAGCCATAGTGCAATCGGGATTAATCTTAAATATCAACTATTATAGGTCGCAGCCAGTCGAGCCAGCCGAGCGAATAGGCGATAGCCGCCAACCCGACGATGGCGCAGTAGATGCCGAAATACACCAGCTTGCCGCGCTTCACGATGCTAATCATCCACTTGCAGGCGAGGCACCCCGAGAGGAACGCGGCCAAGAAACCCACGATGAGGGCCATCAGCGAGATGTCCGACGAGCCCTCCGCCGAACTTTTGACAATCTTCATTCCGTCGAGCAACGCCTCGCCGAGAATGGGCGGGATTACCATCAGGAATGAGAACTGTGCCATATCCTCTTTGCGGTTGCCGAGCATAAGACCGGTGGCGATAGTGGAGCCCGAGCGCGACACACCCGGCAGCACGGCCACAGCTTGCGCCAAACCGATGATAAACGCGTCCTTGAGCTTGATGTCGTGGGTGTGGCTCGGCTTGTAGTAATAGGAGAACGTAAGCAACGCTGCGGTAATCAGCAGGCAGAACCCGACGATGCCAAGCCCGGCCCCGAAGATGCTCTCCACATAATCCTTGAAGAACACGCCCACGATGCCCACCGGAATCATTGACACTATGATATTGAGCCAATAGCGTTTCTCGTCGTTCATCGTCTTGTTGAATAAGCCCTTGAAAAGCCACGCCACCTCTTTCCAGAGGATAACGAGGGTGGAGAGCACCGTGGCCACGTGCACCACGATATTGAACGTCAGGTTATCATCGCCCTCGATGCCGAATAGCGTGGAGGCGATAGTGAGGTGACCGCTACTGCTCACTGGCAGATACTCGGTTAGGCCCTGAATGATGCCTAATATCAACGCTTGCAGCCAGTCCATCACGCTTCTTCTTTAGGTTTGACTTCGTCGCCCTGCTTGCGCGACTTCGGGCGATACATAATAGCATAGGCCATAGCCACAAATCCCAGCAGAGCGATGCCCGGCCCTACGATGATGCGCCGAGTGCTGAAGATATCGGGATTGAATTCGGTGGTGGAGGGAGCGCCTGTCATCAGCAGGAAGCCCACAATGATAAGCACGCCACAAACTGCCATCAACACGAAATTGATGGGGCTGAGCGGCGAAGGTTGCCGCTTGAGTTCTACGGCGCTTTTCTTCTTCTGTTTTGGCATAATTGTATTTCTGTTAGTATTATATTTTCGTTATATCGTTTTCCAGCTTATGGCGGTTTTCACCAGCTTACCACAAAGCCATTAACCATCTCGCGGATGATGCGGAGGTCGTCGCCGTTGATGTCGCCGTTGACCTTCAGCTCCGTTACCGTCTCCTGCTGCTCGGGCGTGATGTACTCCTTGAGCGTACCGGCAGCCGGCAGCGTCACCTCGAGGGAGGAGGCGGCTGCAGTCACGGCTACAAGCATTGTCGTAATTGCAATGAGTCGTTTCA
>CAMHGU010000023.1 GCA_946184715.1 uncultured bacterium
ATCTGGTCGATAACAAGAAATACGGCTCCTCGGCCAATGGCTTCGAGGTGTGGAAGAAGCACTTGGTGTCGATGGGCTTCGGCTACAAGCTCGGCGTGGACTTGCCCAGCGAGAGCCGCGGCTTCCTCCCTAATGCCAAGTACTATAACAAGGCTTACGGCGAAGGTCTCTGGAACGGCAACACCATCATATCCGATGCTATAGGCCAGGGCGAGGTGCTCGCCACCCCGCTGCAGATTGCCAACGAATGCGCTATGATAGCCAATCGAGGCTGGTACATTACGCCCCACGTGGTGAAAGAGGTGAAAGGCGACACTATAGCGCAGCTCTACACCAAACGGCGCGTGCCCACCATCGATGCGGCTTATTTCCCGTCGATTGTGGAGGGTATGCGTATGGCGGTCACCGGCGGTACGTGTCGCAAGGCCAATATTCCCGGCCTTGAGGTGTGTGGCAAGACGGGTACGGCTCAGAACCCTCATGGCCGCGACCACTCGGCATTCATAGGCTTCGCCCCGATGAACGACCCGAAGATTGCGATTTGCGTATATGTGGAGAACGCCGGCTTCGGCGCCACCTACGGCGTGCCTATCGGGGCTCTGATGATTGAGAAGTACCTCAAGGGCACTGTGGCTGCCAAGGGCGTGGAAACTCAAATGATGAACTCTAACACTATCCTTTACAGTGGAGTCAAGAGACACTAACATATCGGTGTTCGGCAATGTGGACTGGGCTACGGTGCTCATCTACCTGGCTATGGTGGTATTCGGCATCATCAGCATCTATGCCGCGAGCTACGACTTCGACAAGGCGAGCATGCTCTCGCTCTCGGAGTTCTCGGGTAAGCAGTTTATGTGGCTGGGCATCTCGCTCGGCGTGGCTATCTGCATCTTGCTGCTCGACCATAAGATTTTCGACATCTACGCCTATCCGGCCTACATCGTGATATTGCTGCTGCTATTCGTCACCATATTTATCGCGCCCGACATCAAAGGGTCGCGCTCGTGGCTGGTGTTCGGACCGGTGAGTTTCCAGCCCGCCGAGTTCGGCAAAACGTTTACGGCGCTTGCCCTGGCTAAGCTATTCAGCTCCTACAATTTCAGCCTCAACAAAGGCGCCAAATACTACGCGCAGGCGCTTGCCATCGTGTTTATCCCCATTCTTCTGATTCTCGGCGAGCGCGAGACCGGTTCTGCACTGATTTATCTCTCCCTGATGTTTGTGCTCTACCGTGAAGGTATGAGCGGGCTGGTGCTCTTTGCCGCTCTTATTGCGATAGTCTATTTCGTGGTGGTGGCTAAATTCACCGCTACCATCATTCTCGGTATCCCCTCGGGCGAGCTGGCAGTGTATATAATGATAATGATGGTCAATGTGGGAATGCTGTGGGTCTATTGCCGATCCTTCGTGCTTGGCCGCAACGTGCTCCTAGGCTATATTGCCGCCGGCCTCCTTGCCGCCCTACTCTCCCTGCTGGGCGTCAACGTCAACGGCACCATCTACTTTATCAGCGTGATAGTGCTCTCGCTGGTGTATATGGTGGTGTTCCGCTTTCACGAGCCGGTGCATAAGATAGCGATTACCATAGCTGCGGCGCTGGCATCGATAGCGCTGGTGTTTACGGTCAATATCTTCTTCAATAAGGTGCTGGAGCCGCACCAGCAGATGCGCATCAAGGTGGCGCTCGGCATTGAGGAGGACCTGCGCGGCGCCGGCTACAACGTCAATCAGGCCAAGATTGCCATCGGCTCCGGCGGTCTCACCGGCAACGGCTTCCTCAACGGCACCCAGACCAAGCTCAAATACGTGCCCGAACAGCACACCGACTTTATCTTCTGCACCATAGGCGAGGAAGAAGGCTTCTGGGGCTCGGTGCTCGTGCTTTTCCTCTTCACCGCTCTGATACTGCGCGTCATCACCATAGCCGAGCGACAGCCCGGCACCTTCGGGCGCGTCTATGCCTATTGCGTGGCTTCATATATGATATTCCACGTGTGCATCAACATAGGTATGGTCTTGGGCCTATGCCCGGTAATCGGCATCCCGCTTCCCTTCTTCAGCTACGGCGGCTCCGCCCTGCTGAGCTTCACCATCATGCTCTTCATTCTCCTCCGCATCGACGCCGCCCGCAAAGAGCGCGAAAGCTACTACTGACACCTTTTTGACCACCGTGTAAACGGAGTGCCAACTTCCAAAGAAAAAGCCTAAGGCAAGCCGCTCCAAGTCAAAGGAAGCAATGGCGCCCGCAAAGGACCCTGTGTCAAGCTATAGCCTATGTGAAAAGTTCGCCCTCGGCCGATATTTCTATGTCGCACTGGGGCCTTTATCGTGAGGATTGGCGCCACTTAGAACAGCAATTCTTAAAAAGACGATTATTCCTGTTACGTTTTGCGCTTGCAATCGTATCATCTATAGAATAATATGAAAATCGACGTGCTGACATCTGAGTTTATTGACTTGCGCAACAAGTTGCACCACATCGCCCTGAGTTATCTGGAAAGCGATGAGGATGCCAAGGACGCATTGCAGGACACTTGGCTGAAACTGCGCAGCGGAAGCGAGGTGGAGTCAACATCAGAAGCGAGAAATAAGCTTGTGGCTGTGCTACGTCACGTCTGCATCGACCGTTTGAGAAAAGCCAAGCCCATCTCGATCGATTCATTCAGTTTACCGGAGATGAATGGCTATAATATGGAGGTTGAGGATCTGAAGCGCCTTGAAACACTTCTGAAAACAGGACTGACGCCACTTCAACGAGAGATATTCAATCTCGTCACTCACGAAGGAATGGAATACGAGCAGATCGCCCAAAAGCTGGCAATGACTGTAGAAGCTGTGAGGATGAATATGAGCCGAATCAGGAAGAAGGTGCGTGAAACATATAATAACTTGAATCAATGAAACAAGCAATGCGATATATCACTGTAGAAGAGATTGAACAACTGTGTCGGCTCTATATGGACTGCCGGTTGTCGGTACTGGAAGAGACTGAGCTGGAGTATGTCCTATTGCGGTCAGAAATGGACTCACCGCTCATCAATGACACCAGAATGTTAATGAAAATATCGCGGCAGGTAAATCGACCGATGCCGAGAAAGAATTTGCTGCTTACTTGGGGGTGGCGGGTAGCCGCTGCGGTGGTCTTTCTAATAGGCAGTATCGCCTTGCTGCAAAACCGCACTACAAGCGAGACGGATTGTATCGCATATGTGGAAGGCATTGAGGTGGGCGGTGAAGAGGCCAAGGTAATTGCCGAAGCTGATGTCGCCAGAATGGAGAAGTTTATGCTGATGGTAGAAAAGCAGAGGGCTACTGAACAAGCTAAGGTAGAACAGTTTATGAACCACAATAATAGCTCAAGAAGATGAAGCGCCTTTTTATATTATTACTGTGCGTAGTCAGTGCTGTAAGCATCTATGCCAATCCTCCTATGTTGAATGTGGAAAGCCTTTTCGATGGACGATACAACGACAATAAGAGTGTGATAATTTCCATCTACAAGAACAATGGCAATTACTATCGTGGCCTGACCATCAAGAGGAATCCAGAAATCATAAAACAGATTGCAGCGGCAATAGCCAAAGATCAGTCACGCGCTAAAGGCTTCTCTGACTACCAAGGCGAGGATGGCCACTATACCTCACTCCAGATAGAGAACAACGGCGAAATAATCTACATTGGCCTGCAACGCGACAAGGTTGGCAGTGGATTCTTTTTCATACAAGGAAAAGGGAAAGCATTCAAGTAACATAATAGTATCGACATCATGAAAACAATTTTGAAAGCCATTTTCGTAATGGCCGTGCTACCCGTGTGCCTATTCGCACAGGAAGAAAGCGATTCGATTAAGCGAAAACAAAGTGGGCTTGATCGCTCTGCCGAGAACATATTTGCAAGCGAAGAGCGCAACGACTCCACCGCTGACTGGTGGGAGCGCGAGATGAATCTTCACGAGATAGTGGTGGTGGGTACGCGTACTGTGGTGAAACAGTCGCCCGACCGTATCGTGTACTTGGCAAAGAACGACATCTATGCCAAAGGGTTGAACGGCATCGAAGTGCTCGACCGAATCCCGCGCGTGTCGGTTGTGAACGACCTGGTGAGCGTAGCCGGTAAATCCTCAGTCAGGTACATCATTAACGGCCGACTTCTGGAAATGTCGGACGAAGCGGTCATATTGCAGTTAAAGAACTTGCAGGCTTCGAGCATTGAGAAGATAGAGCTGCTTACTACTCCCCCTTCCAAGTATGCAGCCGACACGAATGTGGCATATATCAGCATTACGACCCGAAACGAAACACTGGGCACTCGTGGCAACGTGTGGGGCCGCGGTATAGTCAGAGAGAACTTCAGCTATATGCTGGGAGGGAATGTATCGCACACTACACGACGAGTGGAGTTGTCGGCCGATGTGAGTTGGTCGGACAACAAGGGAATCAATGATCTCGACCGCACCTACACTTTTGCAGATCACATCAAGACATCGAGTCGCAACAGCCGCTTTACCAACCGACAATTTGGTATCAACGGCCTTTTCAAATACAAATTCTCCGACCGTCTTTGCGCCGGTGCAATCGTCAATGTCGGCGGGATTCGTATGAAAAGCCAAATCTCAGATGTGACGACAGAAAACGGCACCTGTCTCAACTCCTACAATAATTCCCCGTCGCGTCCCAACAATGCGCTGACCTTGACGGCCTTTTCCGACTGGCAATTGGACACAAGAGGGAAGATGCTCAGCCTCACCTACAACTACTTCGGAAAATCTGCGAAATCATTTGCCGAGGTGACCACTACGGGAGGCAGTGAAGATGTCAGCCTCACCGATGACGCCCATAACAGGTATCACATACATTCCACTAAACTGGATGCCACGCTTCCGTTCGACGGTTTCAAGATGGAAACAGGCGTTGCGTTTACGGGCATCGGCAACAAAACGTCGTTGACGGTAAACCGCTACGTTGACAACCAATGGGTAAATGACCCGACGCAGAGCAATAGTTTCGACTATGATGAGAATACTGTAGCTGCTTACATCAGTGCTGAAAAGAGTTTTACTGACTCCTTTTTCGGGAAAGCTGGTTTGCGCTATGAGCATACCAATGTCAAGGGACGACAGGCTATCGCTCAAGAAAGCCACAACAACAGCTACGGATATCTGTTCCCGGCGGTGACTCTCAGCTGGAACAATCAGAAGATTGGGCGTCTCTCCGCTTCTTATTCAATGGGAATCACTCGCCCCAATTTCGCCGACCTTAATCCCTTCCGTTACTATACAACAACCAACGACTATGTATCAGGCAACCCCGACCTTCGTCACAGTCTGGCTCACAATGCCGAAATCAGCTACAGCTTAAAAGGTGCCTATGCCGTACTGTATCACTCCTACAACAACAATTCCATTGGATATGTCACTCGGTTCAACGCCGATGGCAGCCAGTACACAATCCCTGAGAATTGCATCAACAACAGCAAGACCGGTCTGTATGTGTCCTATAATCGCTCATTCTTCGGCTGGTGGGGCGTGAATGTAGGCGGGGAAGTTTTCCACACCTATGCGAAATCCAAGATTGCCGACTTCAAAGCCAATGACGATAACAGTTGGAGTGGTAAACTGGAACTAAACAATACGTGGATGCTCAACCGCTCAAAGACGCTAATTCTTGGCTTGCGTTTCAGCCACTACTTCCCTTATCACGAACGAATGGTACATTTCGAGCGTATGTCGCTTATCAGTTTGGATATCAGGTATATGATGCTCGACAATCGCCTCACGCTATCGGCCTCAGTCAGCGATCCCTTTGGTTGGAACGTAACCAAGTCAATCGCTCTTTACAACGACTACAGTGTCAATACTCGCAATAATATCCATTCCCGTTCCTTCTCGTTCGGTATCACCTACAACTTTGGGCGCACCAAGGTGAATCACGTGTATCGGGATAGCAAGGAAAGAGAGTCGAATAGAACGTATTAGGCGGCAATGAGTCGTATTCCTCCTTCAAAATAAACTTAGCTTCTAAACATTTGTTCTTCATCCCCTGGCCGACATCTCATCGTCGCGCCGGGGGTATTTTCGTATGAAATGGAGCTGCTGGCCTATAAATGCGTGATTTTTGCTAATCCTTCATATTGATATGGCTGTTTTATCTGTTTTTAGGCCATTGGTGAGTAATCTAAGTGAAATATGTTGCTTTTTGGAAGCGAAATTAGTAAATTTGTAGCTTGAAAAATTACGTTTATGCCTCAGATATCTCAACGCGGGCACATTATGCCCGCTTCCCCAATCCGCAAACTCGTGCCCTTGAGCAACGCTGCCAAGGAGCGCGGCATCAAGGTGTATCATCTCAATATAGGTCAGCCCGACTTGCCCACGCCGCCCAACGCTCTCGAGGCGCTGAAGCACATTGACCGCTCGGTGCTCGAGTATAGCCCGTCGGACGGCTTGAAATCGCTGCGCGAGAAGCTCGCAGTGTATTATCACCGCTTCAACATCAACGTGGATGCCGATGACATCATCGTCACCACCGGCGGCTCGGAGGCGGTGCTCTTCGCCTTTATGTCGTGTCTCGACCCGGGCGATGAGATTATCGTGCCGGAGCCGGCTTATGCCAACTATATGGCTTTCGCCATCTCTGCCGGCGCCACTATCAAGACGGTGCCCTCGACTATAGAGCGCGGCTTCGCGTTGCCTCCCATCGCGGAATTTGAGAAGCTGATTACGCCCAAGACGAAGGGCATCCTGATATGCAACCCCAACAACCCCACCGGCTACCTCTACACCCATCGCGAGATGAATCAGCTGCGCGACCTCGTGAAGCGCTACGACCTGTTTCTCTTCTCTGATGAGGTGTATCGCGAGTTCTGCTACACGGGAGCGCCTTATATCTCGGCGTTTCATCTCCACGGCATCGAGGAGCAGGTGGTGCTGATTGACTCGGTGTCGAAGCGCTACAGCGAGTGCGGCATCCGTGTGGGTGCTATCATCACTAAGCATAAGGAGCTGAAAAAGAACGTGATGAAGTTCTGCCAAGCGCGCTTAAGCCCGCCGCTTCTGGGCCAGATAGTAGCCGAGGCTTCAATCGACGCGTCGGCCGATTATATGCTTGGTACCTACAATGAATACGTGGAGCGCCGCAAATTCCTCATCGACGGCATCAACCGCATTCCGGGGTGCTACTCGCCGATTCCAATGGGCGCGTTTTACACGGTGGCGAAGCTGCCCGTGGACGATGCCGACCGCTTCTGCGAGTGGTGCCTTCGCGAGTTCAGCTACGAGGGCCAGACGGTGTTTATGGCACCGGCGTCGGGCTTCTACACCACTCCCGGGCGTGGCAAAGACGAGGTGCGCCTCGCCTATGTCATCAAGATTGAGGAGCTTGAGAAAGCGCTACTGGTGCTTGAGAAGGCCCTTGAGGCCTACCCGGGTCGCACCCTATGAGCCGCACGCTATTCATAGCGCAAAGGCTCGGGCTTAGCAGCGATGGCCGGTCGTCGCCGCTATTGCGCATAGCCGTGGTGGGCATCGCTCTCGCGATGGTGATTATGATATTGTCGTTTGCCATCGTCACCGGTTTCCGCAACTCGATCACCGACCGCATCTTCGCGCTCGACGCGCATATCCGCATAGCGATGTACCAGTCGCCCGACAGCTTGCGGCCGCAACCGCTCGATAGCGCGCAGCTGTCGCAGCTTATCGACCTCTCGCGCTACGGCACGCGCACCTTTGCCGTCACCTCGCGCGCCTGTGTCGTTAAGACCGACAACGACTTCAAAGGCCTCACCCTCCTCGGTATCGCCGGCGACTACCCTATCGACTTCATCAGCCGCTCGGTGACCGAAGGTGCCCTACCCGACTTCTCAGCCGACTCCACCGCCAATCATATCGCTATCTCGGGCGCAACCGCATCGCAACTCGGCGTGAAATGCGGCGACCGCATCTACGCCTACTTCGTGGAGGATGCCCTGCGCGCACGTCGCCTTACCATTAAGGCCATCTTCGACACCGACTTCGACGATTACGATGATGCCGTAGCCATAGGCAGCCGCGCTATGCTCAACGACCTCAGCGGCTTCGCTTCGAGCCAGTGCTCCTACATCGGCATCGACATTGCCGACCCTTCAGCGGCTCGCGAAGTCTCGAATCAGTTGCTTATCGACTTGCAGCGAGCCATCGACGGCCAAAACCTCGATGCGCGCTACTCCGTCTCCAATATCATCGACAACTACGCGTCGTATTTCACCTGGCTCGATATCCTCGACACCAACATCGTCATCATTCTCGTCCTGATGGCAATAGTGGCCGGCTTCGCTCTTATAGCAGGACTGCTGATTATCATTCTCGACCATATCCCTACTATAGGAATGATGAAATCGGTAGGCGCTACCAATGCGCTACTGCGCCGCGTGTATATGTTCTTAGGGCTGCGGCTGCTGGCTAAAGCTATGCTCATAGGCAATCTGCTCGGCTTCGGGCTCGCTCTGCTGCAATATTTCACCCACGCCGTGCCCCTCGATGCCGATGCCTACAATATGCCGTTTGTGCCCATCAGCTTTGATTGGACGTGGATTGTGGGGCTCAACATTGGCGTTGTCCTTGTGGCTTACATCGCAATGATTATTCCGGCTCACGCCATCGCCCGAATATCACCCGCTGAAACCTTGCGCTATGAATGACCATATCATATCGCTCTTGGAGGCTCACGACATCAAGCCCACCGGCAATCGCATCGCCGTGGCACGGGCGCTCGATGATTCGGGCGTACCGCTATCGCTGCGTGAAATTGAGGAAACGCTCGTCACCTACGACCGCTCAAGCATCTCACGCGCCCTGGCCATCTTTCGCGAGCACCACCTCGTGCACGCCATCGAAGACGGCAGCGACAGCGTGCGCTACGAGCTGTGCCGAAGTCACACCGCCGACACCGATTCCGACCTTCACGCCCATTTCTACTGCGAGCGCTGCCACCGCACCATCTGCCTCGATGGGGTGGCCCTTCCCTCGGTGCCTCTACCCGACGGCTACCGAATGACCTCCCTCAACTACATCATAAAAGGCATCTGCCCCGCCTGCCGCAGGGGCCAACAAGCAGAGCCTGCGCTTCAATAACTTCAATAGTCGCTATAAAAAAGTGGGGCGCTCCATCGGCGGAGTGCCCCACTCTATCAGAGGGAGATGCTTGATTATCAGTTGAGGAAGCCGAGGAGAACACCGGCGGCTACCGCTGAGCCAATCACACCGGCCACGTTCGGGCCCATAGCGTGCATCAGCAGGTAGTTCGACGGGTCGTACTTCAGCCCGGCCTGGTTGCTGATACGTGCAGCCATAGGCACAGCCGATACACCGGCATTGCCGATGAGCGGGTTGAGCTTCTTCTCCTTAGGCAGGATAAGATTGAATATCTTGACGAAGAACACACCCGAGAATGTGGCAATCACAAATGCCATAAAGCCGAGGAAGAAAATCTTAATAGTGTCGGCAGTAAGGAACTGCGAAGCCTGGGTAGAAGCGCCCACGGTGAGGCCGAGGAGCATCGTGACAATGTCGGTGAGAGCATTGCTGGCGGTCTTGGCAAGGCGGGTGGTTACACCGCTCTCACGCAGGAGATTGCCGAAGAAGAGCATACCGAGCAGCGGCAATGCCGAAGGCACTACGAAGCAGGTGAGCAACAGGCCGACAATCGGGAAAATAATCTTCTCGTCCTGCGACACCACGCGGGCGGGCTTCATCTTGATGAGGCGCTCTTTCTTGGTGGTGAGCAGGCGCATAATGGGCGGCTGAATCACCGGCACCAGAGCCATATAGGAATAAGCCGATACAGCGATGGCGCCCAGCAGATTGGGAGAGAGCTTCGACGAGAGGAAGATGGCCGTAGGACCGTCGGCGCCACCGATGATGGCAATACCGGCAGCCTGGTCGGGCTCAAAGCCCAGCTCGAGAGCCACCATATAAGCGCCGAAGATACCGAACTGCGCCGCGGCGCCCACAAGCATCAACTTCGGGTTGGCAATCATAGCCGAGAAATCGGTCATAGCGCCGATGCCGAGGAAGATGAGCGGAGGATACCAGCCGGCGCTGACGCCGTTGTAGAGAATATTGAGCACTGAGCCTTCTTCGTAGATACCTATCTCGTTGCCGGGAGCAAACGGGATGTTACCCACGAGGATACCGAAGCCTATCGGCACAAGCAACATCGGCTCAAACTCTTTCTTGATTGCGAGCCAGATGAAGAACAGACCGACGACTATCATTATCAGATTGGTGTACTCACAGTTGTAAAGGCCTGTGAATTCCCAGAATCGACGGATATTGTCAGTAAGGAACGATGAATCCATTGTAGGGAAGAATTATTTAACCTAGAGTGATTAAGGCTTGTCCTTCCTGCACGGAGTCGCCCTTACTTACATTGATAGCGGTAACGGTACCGGCCGCGGTGGCGTTGATGTCGTTTTCCATCTTCATGGCTTCGAGCACAATCACCTTATCGCCGGCTGCAACGGTGTCGCCCACAGCGACCTTGATGTCGAGTACGGTACCCGGCAGCGGGGAGTTGATAGTCTTGCCACCGGCAGCGGCGGGTGCGGGAGCGGCAGCGGGTTTGGGAGTAGGCACGGTCACTTTAGCGGGCTTAGGCTTAGCCACGGGAACCGAAGCGGGCTTCTTGTCGAGCTCCACCTTGTAAGGAGCGCCGTTGACTTCCACGGTTACGGTGTCATCAACCAAGTCGCCTACGGCCACTTTGTACTCCGTACCATTGATCTTATATTTGTATTCCTTCATAATTTAGTACGTATTAGTTAGCGATTAGCGACGTGGCGTCTCGCGAAGTGAATAAATCTTAGAGTTCCAAGGCGAGTAGAGTTTCTTCACCTTATTAATAGTGAGCACGTTGCTCTCGTTGTCGTGGGCATTGAAATGCTCGTGGAGCGCCATTGCGATGGCGGCAATCTCTTCGGCTGTATCGACCTTGGCGAGTTCATGTCCGCGCACGGGGGCGTCGATGTCGTGGGCTTTGAGCTTGCTGCGCACGCGGCGACCCTTCGAAATCTGGCCTATGAGCCAGAAAGCGATGCTGAGCACGAGCAGAGCCGAGAACACTACGCCCATTGCCATTATAGCCATCTTGAAGCCGTGAGGGTCTTCCTCTTTGAAGCGGCGCTTCTGAGCCATAAAGTCGGCAATGTGGTTGTAGGCGTGAGGTGTGGGGTTGTTGGCGTTCTCCCAGCTGGCCTCGCCATCATCAACGCCATCGGCGCGAAGCGCGTAGGACACGTCGGCCGGCAGCACCGGCACCTCGACCTGGTCGATAAGGGTGATACCGTCGGAGTCGAACACGCCAATCCACGTTGACGAGAGTGGGTTCAAGGTGACACGCAGGTGGAACACTCCGCGGTCGTTGAGCCCGTCGAGCCAGTAGAGAGCATGCTCGCGAGGTGCGATGATAGTGCGCTCATCGCCACGCGGTATGGCGGGCACTACACCGTCGCTCTTGATGTTTTGGGTCTGCAGCTTAAAGCCCTGCAAGTCGTTGCGATACTTCTCGTCGGTGGTGACGTAGCAGGTGGCGAGGTTGATGGGCGCGTAGGTGGAGTTGTAGAATTCAATCCAGGCGCAGTGCTGGCCGTATTCATCGACAACGCTATTCTGGTTGTCGGGCAACACTTCGTTGATGTACAAACCTCGACGCCCTTGCGCCATAGCCCCCAGTGCGACTGTCAGAGCAAGCAGCATCAATGTTATGCTTCTTTTCATAGTCACTGAATGAGAGTGTTAGAGAGGTATATTGCCATGTTTCTTGGCAGGGTTGGTAAGTTTCTTGGTGGCGAGTTGCTGGAGAGCCTTGATGATGCGGAAGCGAGTGTTGCGCGGCTCTATCACGTCGTCGATGTAGCCATACTTGGCAGCCTGATAAGGATTGGCGAAGAGCTTGGTGTACTCATCCTTCTTCTCGTTGAGGAACTTGGCGGGGTCTTCCTGCTCTTTGGCCTCCTTAGCGTAGAGCACTTCAGCCGCACCATCGGCGCCCATCACGGCAATCTCGGCCGAGGGCCATGCATAGTTCATATCGCCACGGAGCTGCTTGCAGCTCATCACGATGTGGCTGCCGCCAAAGCTCTTGCGCAGAGTGACGGTAATCTTAGGCACGGTGGCTTCGCCGTAGGCGTAGAGAAGCTTGGCGCCATGGAGAATCACGGCATTGTACTCCTGGCCGGTACCGGGCAGGAAGCCGGGCACATCCACGAGTGTGACAAGCGGAATATTGAAGGCATCGCAGAAGCGCACGAAACGGGCTGCCTTGCGCGACGAGTTGCAATCGAGCACGCCGGCGAGGAACTTGGGCTGATTAGCCACAATACCTACCGACTGACCGTTGAAGCGGGCGAAGCCTATAATGATGTTGCGAGCGTAGTCGCGCTGAATCTCAAAGAATTCGCCGTTATCCACCACTGCGCCTATCACTTCGTACATGTCGTAAGCCTTGTTGGGGTTGTCGGGGATAATCTCGTTGAGCGAGTCTTCGAGGCGATCGATGGGGTCGTTGCATTCCACGAGAGGAGCCTCTTCGAGGTTGTTCTGCGGGATGTAGCTGATGAGCTTGCGAATGATGGCGAGAGCCTCAGCGCCGTCGTTGGCTGCGAAGTGGGTCACGCCCGACTTTGAGGCGTGGACGTCGGCGCCACCGAGCTGCTCTTGGGTCACGTCTTCGCCGAGCACGGTCTTAACCACCTTAGGCCCGGTGAGGAACATATACGACATACCGCGAGTCATAATCGTGAAGTCGGTAAGCGCGGGCGAATAAACGGCGCCACCGGCACACGGGCCGAGGATGGCCGAAATCTGCGGTATCACGCCCGAGGCGAGAATGTTGCGCTGGAAAATCTCAGAGTAGCCGGCAAGGGCATTGATGCCCTCCTGGATGCGAGCGCCGCCCGAGTCGTTAAGACCGATAACGGGGGCTCCCATCTTCATAGCCATATCCATCACCTTGCAAATCTTCTGCGACATAGTCTCGGAGAGCGAGCCGCCAAACACGGTGAAGTCCTGAGCGAAAACATACACTAAGCGGCCGTCAATGGTGCCATAGCCGGTGACTACGCCATCACCGAGAAACGATTTCTTCTCTTGACCGAAATTGGTGCAACGGTGGCGTACAAACATGTCGAGCTCTTCGAAGCTGCCTTCGTCGAGGAGAGCGGCAATGCGCTCGCGAGCGGTGAGCTTACCGCGGTCGTGCTGCTTCTGGATGGCCTTCTCGCCACCGCCCAAGCGAGCTTGCTCACGCAAAGAGATAAGCTCCTGAATCTTTTCGAGTTGAGTGCTCATAAAAGTAATCTGTGGATTGTTATTATTGGGTTACGTTTATTTCTTGTTGGGGTCTTCGCAAAGCTCGGTGAGCACGCCGATGGTCGATTTCGGGTGAAGGAAGGCAATGTTCAGGCCTTCGGCACCGCGGCGCGGAGCCTTGTCGATAAGGCGGATGCCCTTGGCTTCCACCTCGGCAAGAGCGTCGGCCACGCCATTGGTGGCAAATGCAAGGTGATGAATCCCTTCGCCACGCTTCTCGATAAACTTGGCGATGGTGCTATCTTCGCTGGTGGGCTCAAGGAGCTCAATCTTTGTCTGCCCTACACGAAAAAAAGCGGTGCGGACCTTCTGGTCGGCAACCTCTTCGATGTTGTAGCACTTGAAACCTAACACTTTCTCATAGTACGGTATTGCCTCGTCAAGGCTCTTGACGGCTATACCCAAATGCTCAATGTGAGTAATATCCATAGCTATAGTTATTGAATGAATTAATTATAGTTCAATTTATCACACAAAGATACGAAATAATATGCGAATACAACCATAAAATCGGCCATTTTCGACCAAAACAAAGCGGCTCAGCGTTAAAACTGCCTATAACGGCGAAGCAAATGAAAAGAAAATAATCCCGTCAACCTTGCTACCCTTCATCGCCTCAAGCGCCCGCAACGCCGCCTCGCCCTGCTTCAGCTGGTTATCCACCATTATATCCATCACCTTCTGCACGTCGGCCTCAATGTCGTTGTGCCCCGTGCTGTTCTTCACCGCGCTCAGCAACCGCTTCACCTCGCCGCCGCTAAGCTCGCTCAAGTAACCGCCGCTTATCAGCACCCGCGCAAGGTCCGCCACTCGCTTCACCGTAGTCCGGTCAAAGCGCTTCTGCAACGCCATAGCCTGCCGAAGCTTCGTCAAGTTACCGCCTATCTCCCTGTACGCCGCCTGCTTCGCCTCAGCACTCTCGCGATGACGACCCGCAAGCCGCACAGCCGCCCGCGTCACCTGCTCGTCAAGCCCCAAGCTCCCATCGGTCCATATATCTTCCGTCTCGTCCGGGTCACGGTACAAATCGGCACTTTCGTCGGCAATTCTGAGCAACTCAGCAA
The DNA here is from genome assembly GCA_946184715.1 of uncultured bacterium. Classification (GTDB taxonomy): domain Bacteria; phylum Bacteroidota; class Bacteroidia; order Bacteroidales; family Muribaculaceae; genus CAMHGU01. Next base: position 14,407 of record CAMHGU010000023.1, read on the forward strand.
CTATGACGACAGAGGCAGCCGTATAGGTAAAACGGCTGCCTCTGAACGAAATTGAGATGTGTATTATCTTACTTGATAAGGATAGTGCGGCCTTTCACTACGAAGATGCCTTTGAGGCCTTCGAATGAAGTGGCTGCACGGCGCACGAGCTTGCCATCGGTGGTGTAGATATCTACGGGCTGCGAGTCGGCAATGATACCGGCCACGGAAGAGGTGGCCTCCACTGTAGCGGTAACGGGACGCGACTCAATACCGCCGGCATATACTGCGCTGACGCCGAAAGAGCGAGTGCCGGCCTCAACGAGAGTGCCATCGACGGTGTAGCTCAGCTCATCGCCAGCCACGGTACCTACCAGCTTGCCTTCGTAGTAAATGTTGTAGGCCTCAGGAGCACCCACACCGGTCTGATAGCTGATATCGTCGAGCATCAGGCCGAATACGTCGTAGGACGTGTGGCGGATAGCGAAGTACTTGGTACCTTCGGGGAGAGTGGCGGTGAACTTGCCCCACTCTATTGCCGAAGAGTTAAACTCCTCAACCAGAGTGAAGTTCTCGGGATCGGTGTCGGTGGATGAGGCGAGCACGGAGAAGCTTTCATCCCCGTAGCCTGAGGAGATAGCCCGCAGGTAGAAGCTGATAGTCTGCTCCTCGCCGGTAAGCTCGGGCGAGATGAGCCAGTGGTCGGAAGCCGGGCCCACGCCGTCTTCAATTATTGGGCACATCGAGAGCAGGAACTGGTCGCCGCTGTGGGCATCGAAGGAGCCATCGGTAATTCCGGCTTTGCGCGGGTCGAATACTTGCCAAGCAGCGGGAGCGTTGGCATTGTCGTAGTGCACATCATCAGAGCTCCAAGTATAAACTTCGGCGCCGGTGGAGTCGTAGAGTGTCCAAGGACCGAAGTGCCCGGTGTGGTTGTCGGCGGTGATGCCGCCGAGGCTGAATGCCGGGAACACGTCGGTGTCGTCAACGTCCTCCACGATTTCCGCAACCGCATTGACAGGTGCGTCCCAAGTGAGAGCTACGCCTTCGTCACCGAGGTCGTTAGCTACAAGACCGCTTGGCGATGTAGCTACGGGTTCTTCGATGGAGATTGAAGTGGTGGCTACATTGTCGTCGGCTTTCAGGTCGGCGTCGTATTTCACTTCAGCTGTAATTTCCACGTCGCCCGGCTCGAGGAATACGCTCGTGGGCCACTGGGCAACAATCTGAGTTGAGACAAACGATGCCAGCGGCTTGTCAACAGTCTGGCTGAGAAGCACTTCGCCGGCGGCTTTGATTGTCACCTCAAATGCCGAGGCGGCGTTCTCGCCTTCGTTGGTGACCGTGGCGGTTATCTCAGCGGTCTTGCCGGCAGCAACAGCTGCGGGAGCCGCGAGAGTAACCGAAAGATTGTCGGGGTAGAGATCGACGATGTGGATATTGTCGATGACGAGCGCGTCGCCGGCAGTGATAATCTCGCCGGTCCAGTCGTCGACCTCGGTGGGATTGACAATCTCAGCCA
>CAMHGU010000024.1 GCA_946184715.1 uncultured bacterium
GATGCCAGAGTTTGGGCCTCTTTGATAAACTTGCTACGGCATTCGCTGAAGAGTTGGGCGATGTTTTCGGTGGGGCAGGTCACTGAGCCGTCGTCGTCACGGGTGCAGTAGTCGGTCAGGAACAGCTCCTTGATGCACACAAGCTTGTCGAGAGCGGTGTGGCGCGCGCGGTAGGTCACGCCGTAGCCGCCGGCGCCGAGTGCCTCTTCAATCACATAGCTATCTTTCAGTATGGTGCCGGGTGCAAGATATTGTGCCATATTGTGTAATATTGTGATTTTGAACTAATTGACTATCACTTTTGCGCCGTGGTGGAGATAGATGCCGGGAGCTGAGGGGCGAGCGTGGAAGGCGCGGCCGCTGAGGTCGTAATAGTGGGGGTCGGCGGTAGTTTTGTCGTCGGCGGTGATGGCGGTTACGCCGTCGGAGCCTTTGAGGTTCTTCAGCTCGCTGAGGGCCGAGGTGGCGCGGCCGGTGCGGCTGTCGAAGAGCGGGGCGTTGTACCAGCCGGTGAGCGAGGTCCAGTAGGCGTTATATTCCATCCACCACCACGATAGGCCGGTGACACTGTCGTGGCGGTTGAGCATTGTTATGAGGTCGGCAGTTAGGCGGCGTTGGCCCTCATCGGTGTAGGGGTAGGTGGCTGAGAGGTCGTAGTTGCCTTTGATTTCCCAGGCGTAGGGGTAGCCGAACTCCACTATCTGAATGGGCTTGGTGGGGAATGCACTCTCGAGGGCTTTGATGGCATTCTCGAGGGTTGCGATGCCGCCGTGGTAGTAGGGGTAGTAGCTGAGGGCTATCTCATCGTAGTCGATGCCGGCTTTCTGCATTCGGGTGAAGAAATCGAGCATCACGCTCTGGCGGGCAATGCGCTCGTTGTGGAGGAGAATGCGGGCCTTAGGGCACACCTCACGGCAGGCGCTGATGGCGCGGCGAAGCAGGTTGAAGAAGCGGTCCCAATTGGCGTCGCTGTTGGAGTACACGCGCAGCTGCCGGTTCTCAGGGGTGTCGGCGGGGCCCCAGAGCATTCCGTAGCTGATTTCGTTGCCGGGCTGGATGAGGTCGGGCGCAGCGCCGTACTCTACAAGCTGGGTGAGCACGTCGTGGGTGTATTCGTAGATTTTGTCGTAGAGTTGCTCATCGGTGAGGCTTTCCCAGGCCTTAGGGGTCCACTGGTGGGAGGGGTCGGCCCAGTAGTCGGAGTAGTGGAAGTCGAGCATGAGGGCGTGGCCGGCGTCTTTAATCTGCTTGCAGAGGGGCTTGATATACTCGAGGTCTTGGCAGGCGTTGGCGTCGGGCTCCTTGCCGTAGTAGTCGGCGGGGTTGACAAAGAGGCGCACTCGCATGCAGTTCATTCCTTCGTCGGCAAAGAAGCGGAGCGGGTCGTCGATGGCGGTGCCGGTGTGGGTGAGGTAGCGGGCACCGGCGTTGACGTATTTGGGCAGGAGCGAGATGTCGCCGCCCACATAGCGCTCACCGGCCGTGATTGCAGTGGCTGATAAGATGACGATGGTGGCCACGAGGGCAAGAAGTCGATAAGTTTTCATTATGCAGGGGTTATAAGGTTTTCAGTTTGCGATTTACAAGTGGCAAAGATAGCGATAATGTGCTTTACATCAAAGTCTAAGGGGCAGAATGTGCGGCTCGGCGGCGTCGTGCTTCGTCGACAAGGCTACGGAAGTAGGCAATCGACTCGTCGATTGAGGCGAAGCGCTCGGCGGCGGGCTCGCGGTCAAGGCGCTTGCACACGGCCACTTCGGGGTGGAATTGCAGGCCGAGGGCGAAGCGGCGGTCGGGGCGCTCGAAGGCTTCGATGAGGGTGATGCCATCGACGGTGGTGACAGCGGTGGCCTTAAGCGGTGAGCCTTCAACCGAGGCGATGCCCTGGTGATGCCACGAGGGGACGCGGCGCAGGGTGTCGGCACGCATGATGCGGTAGAGGAGCGAGGCGTGGTCGGTGACGGCTACGTCGTGGCAGGCGTAGGCGCGCTTGTGCCCTTCGGGCGCGGGCGGATTGCGATGCACGTGGCGGTCGTCGCGGCCGGCAGCGGCGTAGTAGGCGGGAATGTCCTGAATGAGCGGGCACCCTTCGGCCACGCCCATAATCTGGAAGCCGCGGCATATTGCGAGCAGCGCGATGTCGTGGTCGAGGCAGTAGCGCATCAGCAGGAGGTCGGCAACGTCGCGGGTGGCGTTGAAGTTGCGCTCGCTCTCGATGCCGTGCCACGGCTCGGGCCGGGCGAAGAGGGTGGGCACGATGTCCTCGCCGCCGGTGAATACTACGGCGTCGATGCCGCGGAGCGCCGCCTCGGCGTTGGAGCCGCGATAGGTGTAGCGCTTCACCGCCTCGGCGTATTCGGGCCGCAGGATACCTAAGGAGTCGAGGCAGACGGCCGCGAGGGTGTCGCCATCGTAGGGCAGATAAGCCGATTTCACCTCCGGCAGCAGCACCGGACGGCCGCCGGCGGCTTCGATGGCGCGGTAGTGGTACTGGTAGGAGTTGGTGCCGGTGTCGGCACGCCAGGCGATGCCTATCACGGGGCGGTCGCCGGGGAGGGGTGTTGTCATAGTCTTATGAGGGGCGCACGATGGCAGTAGGCCGAGGAGTACGGCCGTGAGGGCTGCCAGCAGCGCGGTTATGTTTCTTAATGTGGGCAGATGAGTCATTGCACGGCAAAGATAGCAATTATCCGGCAAACGGCCGAAGCGTGCGCGCCGCAAAATAGTGGAGCGATGTGTTGTAATTATGGAACGTAATCACTACTTTTGGTGCAGTAAATACCTCTACAGCTATGCGTTACCTTATTTTATTGACAGCCTTCGCCATCTTTGCCTCGCTGCTGTGCAGCTGCGGCGATGGAGGCGAATACGAAATCACCGATGACGGCGTGTATTACACCTACTGGACTTTCAGCTTCGGCACTCGCCACGACCCGCTGCCCGACGCCGACCCTTCCACCTTCGAGAGTGTCAAGGATTGGCTCGGAAAAGATGCCCGCCACGTGTATTTCAAAGAGAACCTGATAGACGGTGCCGACCCGTCCACTATCAAGGCCGATAAATATCCGCTCTCGCACGATGCTCGCGACTATTACTACGAGGCCTCGGCGCTGCACGTGGTGGATTTGGCCTCGTTCAAGGTGTTACATCGCAACCGGTACGACGATGATATTTGGGCCATCGATAGCCGGTGCGCCTACTACGACAGCATTCGCATCGCGGGTGTCGATGTGGCTACCTTTGAGGTGGTAAACTTCGCCTGGGCGCGCGATAAGGCGAGGGTGTATCGCTTCGGCAAGGTGCTCGATGGTGCCGACCCGGCCACCTACAAGGAGGATACCGAGAGCGGCTACGGCACCGACAAGAGCCACGTGTGGTACTATGGCACGCTGCTGCCCGATGTGGACCGCGCCTCTTTCACCATCGACAATGTCCACGAGGATATAGCCCACGACAAGTATGGCGCCATCATCAACGGCCGACGCGAGGCCACAGAGCCTGAAGTGACAGAGCCTGAGCCTGTGCCCGAGGATTCAATCCTGCCACAGCCATAAGCTTCGGGGAATTCCGTAAAGTAAGATGGCGGCACTCTCGCTGTGGGGAGTGCCGCCCTCGGGCTGATTGGATATGAGAAAATTGTCTATTTACGCCTTCTGACGGAGCGGGTGGCGGAGCTGTTGGCGCTGTTGTTCTTCACCTTGGGCTGCTTCACCTTGGGCGCTTTGTTCTTCTTGCCACGCTTCGATGACGATGAGCGGCGCTCGCTGCTCTTCTCTTCGGCTTCTTCGCCCTCGGCTACCTCTTCGTCGGGTTCTTCACCGTCGCGGCTTGCCACCTCGGTGCCTTTCTTCTTCTTGCCTTTCTTGGCTTTGGCTTCCTTGGCGAGCTCATCGCGGGTGGGCACCCAGAGGCCGTCGGCATAGTGGTTGAGACGATAGTCGATGCTGTCCTGCGCGCGTTTCAGCTCGTCGGGGTCGGGAAACATCTGCATCATCGAGAGGTTGCGGAGGTTGCGGGTCTTATAGATTTCGCCGTCGTACATCGAGAGGTTGAAGAAGTCATCGTAGGTGTAGTGGGCAAAGTTATTGTCGTCGGTAGTGAAGATATACTGCTGCGAGAGGGTGGGGCGCAGAGCGTCGAATTTCACCCAGAACATCGGGTAGCGCACGGCTTCGCCGCCGAAGTCGCCGGAGCGGTGCAGCACGGGGCAGAGTGCCTCCACGCGGCGGTGCATCTGGTTGCTGACGCGGTCAAACTCCCAGCGCTCGAGGATGTAGTAGCTCAGCACCTCGTTGGCGGGCACGTCGCTCTCTTCGATTTTGAACTTCGGGTGCTTATTGGTGCTGCCCTTGGCGTTGGCGAAGGGGATGTGGAAGCGCTCGAGCATATCTTTGACCTTGATGCGATACTGGTCAGTGAAGATCTCGCGGCCGTCGAGGTATTCGTAGGCGGCAATCTGGTCGTTGGTCAGCAGTCGCATAATGATTCGGAACAGGTTCTCTTGGTTGTCGATAGGCTCCTCGGGGTAGTAGAGGGGCGCATTCTGTACCTTCGAGAGGTCGAGCGAGCGATATATCACGCGCATCCATTCCATATCGGCGTCGGAGATGTCCTTGTGGATATAGAACTCCTCCATACGCGGAGTGACGCCGGGCTGCTTGGCTGCGGCTTTCTTCTTCTTGGTGGTGCGGCGCACTACGCCCGACGACTTCGACTCGTCGCCATCGTCGGCGTTGTCCTGTGCGTAGGCCGGCAGGGCGAAGCAGGCCACGGCAAGCGTCAGAAACAAGGCATTTAAGAATCTCTTCATATCAGTAGTAGATTTATTGTCGAGGATAGGGGGTTACACACTGTAATTAGTTGACCATAACTTCCATAGGAGCGATTACGCGCTCGATACCATCGGGCCCGACGGCTTTTACGCGCGAGATGTAGAACCGCTTGCCGCGTGAGAGGCGGCGGAAGCTGTCCTTCTGGCGCTGCGAGAAGCTGGCGCCGGCCGACACTTCGGGTATGGCGTTGCCCATTGAGTCGAACACCACTGTCTCAAAGCTGATGACGCGGTATTCCACGTTGAGCAGGTCGTCGTCGATAGCGGCTTTGAGGCCTTCGGCGTTGACAAGGGTCTGCTTGGAGATGGAGCGGCCTTGGCCTTTGTAGCGCTCGGGGTTGCCTTTGTCGTCGTGTACTGGTATGTAGGGCGTCGGGTCGGGCAATTTGCGCACACGGAAGGAAGTGGTGGCAACGGTCTGGTTGGAGCCGTTGATATTGGCCGTGACGGTCACTACGGCTTCGGCACCGATCTTGGCGGGCCGAGCCACCCAGGCGTCGCCGTTGCGGGTGAGGGTGCCGTTGGTCATCGTAGCGCTGATGGCCGTGGGAGGCACGCCGGGCACGGCGATGGAGATGGGGTTGTTGATGCCGGCGTAGAGCACGTTCATCATCGTGGCCGAGACGGTTGCCGCGGGTTCAATTACGTTGTATTTCGACTGGAACGGGTGCTGGGTTGTGGTGCCGTCACCGCGAGGCACTTCGATGTAGCCGGAGTAGGTAAATTCGCCGGTCTTGCCGGGTACCACTTCGTAGAGACCCTGGTCGTTGTTGAGGCGCTGCCCGTTGATGTACACTATGGGGCGTTGGGTGGAATCGACGGCGGCAAGGACGATGTGGGCGGAGTATTTTGTGCCGCGCATCACGTTGATCGACTGCGGAATTACGAAGGCGTCCATACGGTTGACGCGCACGTCGCCGGCGTCGATGTTGGTGAGCAGCGAGCCGAGGGCTTCGCCTTCGGAGTAGCGCACGTCGTTCTGTACTTTGGTGAGCAGGGTGATGGCGGCTATCACGGGCATGTCCTCAAACATACCCTCTTCCCACGTCTTCTTGATGGTGCCTTTGGTGTTGCGCGGCTCGGTGACGAGCACGTGGCTGATGTTTTCCACCTTGTTCTTATCGGGCAGAAGTTGGGCTATGAGGGTGCGATAGCTGTCGATGCGACGGCGCAGCTCGCCGCCTTTGCCGGTGTTGGGCGCGAGCATCACCACCGAGGCTGCGTCGAGATTCTCTACGTTCTGGATATTATTGATGTCGGCCTCGTCGCCATCGGCGGTCTTCACGATGGCGAGCTTGAGCGAGTCGATATAGGAGTAAAGCGAATGGGTCGCCTTGCGGAGTTGCGTCGCCTTGTCGTACCACGGACCGCCTTTCTCGGGGTTCTTGTCGTTGAAAGCCACGAGCTGGTCGTAGATGGCATCGTTGCGCTCTTTCATATTGGCATTGGTGCGAGTGAGGGAGTCTTGCACCTGATTGAAGCCGTCGAGCACATCGCTTGATACATTGAGGGCGAGCATGGCAGTGAGGACGATATACATAAGGTTTATCATCTTCTGTCGGGGCGACATTCGCGATATGTTCTGTGAACCTGCCATTTATATGGTTGTTATGTTGTGGGGTTGGCTATATATATAAGGTGTAAAGGGATTATTCGAAGTCGTTGTCGGAGGGCATCTGGGCGTTGCGCTGGTTGGCGTTGCGGATGATGTCGTCGATTGAGCTGTCGGGGGCCGAAGTGTCGGGCATAGCGCCGGGGAATCCGGGACGATACATATTGACGGTCATAGCGCGGAGCATCTTCTCATATACGGAGTTGAGCTGCTTCATATAGTGGGCCATCTTCTCGGTCTCTTCGCAGTAGCGTACGCTCTCGTTGGCGCTCTTCTCGTACATATCGCGGATGTCCTTGAGGCCGCGGTTCACGCGGTCAATGCTGTCGAGCTGCGACGAGATGCTCTTGAGCTGGATTTCGTAGATGGTGTTGAGGCCGCCTATGTTGCGATTGAGGTCGGCCATCTGCTCCACGTAGCCCTTGGAGCTTTGGGTGATTTCGGTGGAGTTGTCGGTGATGGCGCGATAGCTGCCCAGGAGGGTCTCCTGCACGTTGTTGAGGGCTTCGGTGGTGGCTTGGAGGCGCTGCATCTGCTCGGCGATGCCGGAGATCTGCGACAGATACTGCTGGGTGGCGTCGGTAAGCTCGGCCATGCGCGAGAGCTGGTCGCTGGCTGCGGCCATCTTGGCGATGCTCTCGGAGAGGCTACGGGTATCTTCCTCGCTGATGTCGATGCCGCCGGGAAGGCCCACTGCGGCGCGCGCCTGCTCGGGCGTCACGGCCGTGTCGTCGGCGCTGCCGCCGCCGTTGACGATGACGGTGCCGCCACCGCCGGTGCCGCCTATCACGATGCCGCCACCGCCGCCGTTAAGGTCGGGGCGGTCTTCGGGATCGTGGGTGTCGAATACCGGGAACACCTCTTCCCATTTGTAGTCGCGCGGCGGGCGGTCGAAGGCCGTAAGCACAAACATCAGCACCTCGGTGCCCATACCTACGGAGAGCAGCGTGTTGCCGCCCGGGAGGTGCAGAATCTTGAACAGCGCACCCCAGATTACGACTGCGGCGCCGATACTATATGCGAAGTTGAAAAAGCGCTGGCCTTTCTCGCCGTGGAGAAAGCGCTCTATCACGTTTTTATATCTTTTAATCTTGCCCATGATGGTATATAGATGTGAAAAGCGGTGATTATTTAGGGGTTATCGTTTCTGTTTCTTCTGTCCTTTGGCAAAACCTATCTGGGAGCGGACGCAGCGGAAGCCTATGTAGGAGCGCTGCTCGTTCTGGTATTCCCACATTCGGAGGTCGCTGCGGATGTCGCGCGCCACGTCCTTCCACGAGCCGCCGCGCACTATCTTGCGGGTGGCCTTGTAGGGGTCTTCCTTGGCGGCGTAGTAGCGGTACTCGGGGTTGATGTCGGCCGTGAGGCGGTTGATGCTCTCGGTGTAGGCCGTCGAGGTCCATTCGCTCACGTTACCGGCCATGTCGTATAGCCCGAAGTAATTGGGCTCATACGTGCCCACGTGGGAAGTAATCAGGTTGCCGTCCTTGACGTAGTTGCCCTCCATAGGCTTGAAGTTGGCGTAGAAGCAGCCGTCGTCGGTAAGCGGCAGGTCGCCGTCCCAGGGGTAGGGGTTCTCGTCCATACCGGCGCGGGCGGCGTATTCCCATTCGGCCTCGGTGGGCAGGCGATACGGCTCTACATATACGCCTTGCTTGCCGAGCGAGCGGCGCAGATAGTCGGTGCGCCACGCGCAGAAGGCGTTGGCCTGCTCCCAGCTGATGCCCACCACGGGATAGTCGTTGTAGCCGCCGTGGGCAAAGTACATGCGCACGTATGGCTCGTTGTAGGCGTTCTCAAAGTCGTTAACCCAGCAGGTGGTGTCGGGATAGACGTTCACAATGTAGGTGTTGACAAAGTCGTAGGGGCCGGTGAAGCCGCGGCTTATGGTCTCGCGTATGATTTCGCCCTCGTCGTTGAAGTAGGCGGTATCTTTCGAGATTTGCGGCACTTGGTCGGAGCCGCGCAGGTCGGTGTTGTAGATACGGCGGGCGTTGTCGAAGCTGTATTTGCGCTTGGAGGCCTCGGTGTGGTTGTAGATTTCGTAGCGGTAGTTGAGCTGCGAGGGGTCAAGCTCCAGCCCGCCGGTGATGGGGTTGGTGCGATACACGCTCATTATGGCGCGCTCCTCGTCCTCGCTGGGGTTGCGCCAGGGTATCTGCTTGTTCCAGTTCAGATGGGGAGTGATGGGGTTGCCCTCGCGGTCTTCCTCTATCTTGAACTCCTCATTTCCGCCGAAGGCGGGGTCGGCAAGGCGCTCGCGGATTACGCTGTCGCGCACCCAGAACACAAACTGCTTGTATTTGGAGTTGGTGATTTCGGTCTGGTCCATCCAGAAGGCATCTACCGAGATGCCGCGCTGGTCGGCTTTGATGCCACGGAGGCTGTCGTCGGCTGCGGGCCCGAGCTTGATGGCCCCGCGGTCGATAAGCACCATGCCATAGGGGGTGGGCTCATTCCACGATGTGCCGGGCACTCCGGTCACTTCGCCGCCGTACCCTGAGCCGCCGCGCCCGCCCCCCGAGGAGCAGGAAATCAACGCTGCCGCTACTGCGATATAAATAATCAGTCTTTTCATAATCTACATTATACGAATGCTTTTATGTTTGTTCTTATTCTTTTCTCCCATGTCCATTTTCAGCCTGTAGCCGGCCCACACTTCGTGGCTTCCGCTCGTGCCCTTCACTATCTGGGTGATAGGGTAGTCGTAGCTGTAGCCTATGAAGAAGTTCTTTATCTCGACCGCTATCATGGCCGATACGGCGTCCTGCGTGCGATAGTTGATACCGAATGATATCATCTTGTTCCAGCGTGCCCTCAAGGTGATGTCGGCCTGAATGGTCGCCTTGAAGTCGGCTCGAAGCAGCGCAGAGGGCTGTAATTCAAATAACGTGTTTTTAATCGGAATATTGCTGCCGGCGATGAAATAAAACATTCGGCCCACCTTAAATTCGTAGCGCGACTCGGAATCGCCGCCGCCCTCGCCGTTGCCCGCGGTCATATTCACGGTGGGCTGGGTGAGGTGTCGGGCCGAGATGCCGGCATAGAAATATTTGTGGTCGAACACCAAGCCGGCGCTCAGGTCGATGGAGTTGCCGCTCACGTCGCCCGTGGGCAGCGCGGGGTCGGAGCTCGACGAGGAGCTGCCGCTGTCGTCGTCGCCGCCGGTGTCGCCTTCGCCCGTGGGGATTACCACCTCGGTGCCTTTGAAGGTCTCGTTCAGAAAGCCTATCTCAAGCGCCGGTGTGAGCTTGCCGCCGAAGAGCTTGAAGCTGTAGCCTATCTGGGCATCGACGTTGATGGTGCGGTATAGGCCTATCGACTCGTGCTGAAGTACCAAGCCGGCCACAAAGCGCTTGCCGAAGAGCTTGAACGGGGTGTCGGCCGTCACCATAAACGACAGGGGCGCGTGCTTGATGCCCGCCCATTGCAGGCGCGAGCCGGCGCGGATGTTGATGAAGTCGGTGCGCCCTATCATCGCGGGGTTGTAGTAGTTGGGCACCGCCCAGTATTGGGTAAACTGCGCGTCGCTCTGGGCCTCAACCGTGGGAGCTGCCACGGCGGCTGCTATCGCTACCACTATGGCGGCGATGGGGCGAAAGGCGATTGTATGGCGCAGCATATTGTTCATCTCTTGGCGTTATTCAAAATAGAAGGAGATTACAAGCATATGTTGTTTCACCTTGCTCAGCGACTTGGTGAACCGCAAGTCGGTAGGGTCGTCGCTCAGGTCGGGACGGTTGTGCTGCAGGTTGTCGGTTAGCCCGAAGCAGTACTTGATCTCGGGGCACAGCTTGAAATAGGGCAGATAGAAGTCGCAGCCTATGCCTATGGTGAAAAACACGTCGGTGGTCTTGAGCTTGAGCATATCGCTGCGCTTCTTGCTCACGTCGAATGCCGCCATCACGCCCGTGGTGACGTAGGGCCGGATGTTGTGGTAACGCTCCGACGATATCTTGAGGTCGAGCGGTGCCACCACATAAGCCGATTTGATATTCTGCGACAGTATCTCGCTCTCCGGGTGGGCCACATCGTGCATCTTCACCACCTTGTTGCCGAAGTACATACCGGGCGACAGTCGCAAGTTGAAATGCTTGCCTAAGCGAAGGTCGCCGAGCACCGTCACGTTGAAACCGGGCGAATAGTTGGGCTGCTCCATATACCACGTCTCGCCCTCATCGGTTATGTAACCGCTGTGGGTGAACAACAGGTCCTGCATATGGGTGCCCACCGAGAACCCGAAATGGATACGCTTCAAATCGACATACTGACGGTTCAGTATCTTGTCATTGTCCTGAGCCGTGATAGTTAATGCCGTGAAGCATAGGCTGATAGCCAAAGCGATATGTCGCCAGCAGATATTTTTCATCATTAAAAAAACGTATATTTCCCGCCATTATTGCCATCGCCCCCACAATTTGCCGCAAATTCGCCCGCATTTGTAAAAACCTTGCAAAAAACTTGCATATCGGGGCGCGGGTGCTTATCTTTGCAAAGTGTAGCGCAATCCGCCTGCTATTAGCTCATAACTGTAACCAACAACTATACTATTCAAATATGAGAAAAATCTTTACCCTTTTTGCTTTTGCTGTGCTGTCGGTGTTTGCCGCCGGTGCCGCCGAGACCACTATCACGTTTGATGCCTCAGAGTATGCTAAAGCGCATCCCGACCCTGAGGCTGAGTTCTACGGAAAACGCCTCGAGCCGCTCTCGTTTACCTCCGATGGCATTACCGTCACTATCAGCGCAGGCTGGTTCGAGGTCAAGGATATCTACGCCCATCTGCGCATCTATCAGAACAGTACGCTCACTATCACCTCGTCGGTGGGCAATATCTCCACAATTGAGTTTGAGTCACCGGCAGATCACCTCGATGAATACGGGCTTCGCCACCTCGATTGTAACCGTGGCGCCATCGATTTCACCGGCGACAAAGTGATTGTGTGGGGCGCCGACGGTCGTTCGCCCAAAGCAGAGTTCACCGCCTCTATGCAGGTGCGCATCTCGCGCTTTACGGTTACTATCACCGATGAGACTGCTATCCCTCAAGCTTGCTACATCGTGGGTAACGTTAAGGCCTCGAGCAGCGCTGAATCCGATGCCTGGGATATTCAGGCTGGTGTCCCGCTGGCAAAGACTGCCTCGGGGGTGTTCGAGGGCGAAGTTTACTTCGACGGGGTGGGCTACTTCACTATTTTCGACAGCATCAACGGCAGTTGGGGTGCCCTGATGCCACATCGATGGATTTCAAGCACGGTGCAGAGCGATGCCACTCCGCTTGACCTTACGCTGGGCGTCGGCTATCCCATTCATCGTGGCTACAACGGCTCTGCCGTCGACACCACTTACCCTGAGTCGATGCATTTGCCGCTGGTCGGCACCTATAATGTGAAGGTCGATTTCATCGAAGGTACTATTACTATAGACGATGTGGAGCCTCATCTTTATGTGCTCGGTCACCTGACGGCCGACGATGGCTCCGACGTGCATATGGTCGCCAATAAGGGCGTAGCCATCTACGAAACTGCCGAAGCCGGTGTATATCAGGGCGAAGTTAATCTGCTTTTGGGCTATTCGGGCGGCTTCCTCATCACTGAAAAGCTCGGCAACGACCGTTACGATTGGGACACCGTCAATGCCAATCGCTGGTGGCCCACCACTGCCGAAGCCGTATATATGGAAACTCTCGGCATCGGTTATCCGGCTACCAAAGCCGGCAGCGTAGGCTCCTGGGCTGTGGCCAATGAAGGAACTTACACTATCAAGGTGGATACCAACACCGGATATGTGTATGTGGGGCAAAACGACCCGGGTACGTGTTCCGTCAACCTATTTATCATCACCCCTGCCGCCATTCAGTACGCTTACTCCTTGCCGCTGGGCCAGTCGGCTCCTAACGTATTTGAAGGCGAACTCAACCCTATGATTATAGGGCGTGTAATCTCCAATGTCGATCTCTCTTCAGCCACTCTCGCTATTGGCGTGAATGCCAACGCTGATTATGAGTACTCCTCTACCTATACGTGGGGCGGCACCACTGCCTCGCCGTCTCTTGCTCTCGGCACCAACAATATGAAGGCTGGCGGTAACCTCTGGAGCATCACTGACATAATCAGCGCCGCCTCGGCCAATCCTACGGCGACTATCCCGCTCAAGGTCGATTTCAACGCTGCCACGTTCACCGTGGGCAACGGCTCGCTCAAGGGCGACATCAACGGCGACGGCTCCATCGATGGAAACGATGTGTCAATCCTCCTCGAGATGGTCCTCGCTGGTAACGTTACCGCTGAGCAGAAAGCTGTGGCCGACATCAACGGCGACAACTCTGTCGATGGCAACGACGTCTCCATCCTCCTCGAGATGGTTCTCGCAGGTAATTAACATCATTATCATACTTCTTTATCGACAGGACGGGCCGGCAATCAGGTTCGCCCTGTCGCTTTTATGGCCGATTTGTTGGTATGTTTTGCCCTATTTTGCATAATGTGTTTGCCGTTTTGCAATTTTTCGCTAAATTTGTGATGTCGTAGCGCCGCAGGCTTATTGCTATCGGCCTTCGTGATAGTGACTTATTTACTCAATTATTAATAATAAACCTTTTTGCGTATGAAGAAAATCATTACTCTTGCAGTAGCGTTGGTGGCCGCCGTGTTTGGTGCCAATGCTCAGATGTACGTTATGGGTGCCGGTATTCAGGGCTCGTCGTGGAATTACGCGGGCGCCGGCCTCGAAATGACCGCTACCGATACGGGCTACGAAGGTACTTTTACCGTGGTCCAAACCGGTACTGGAGTAGGCCACTTCGCTCTTATCACTAAGAACAACTGCGCTTCCTGGAACGAACTCAACGGCAGCTATCGTCTGCAGCCCAAAGGGGGTGAAGGCACGGTAAACAAGCCGGGTGAGGCTGTCGCTTACGAAAACGGGGAAGGCGCTTTCCAAGCTCCCCTCGGCACTTTCAAGTTTGTCGTTAACACTACCGATCAGACTCTTACCATCATCGGCGATGCCGAGCCTATTCCCGAACCCGACCCCGTGGAAGAGGATGGCGTTTACCTTATCGGTCAAGTCAATGGCAATGAATGGGGCTACAACATTGGCGTGGCCCTCACTCATACCGGCTCCGGTATCTACTCCGGCGATGTCACTTTCAACGGTGACGCCTATTTCGCAGTGGCTACCACTTTGTCGGCTTCCGGCTGGGATCAGCTCAATGCCAACTATCGCTATGGCCCGCAAACCGATGGCGATGCTGTTACTTTTGGCCAGGCGATGACGATGTATAAAGGCGGTAGCGCTTGGCGTGTGACCACGGGCGGCACTTATACCGTGACCGTCGATATCAATAACGGTATGATTCTCGTTGCCGAGAAGGGCACTACGCCCACTCCCGACATCATGGGAAGTTCTCTCTATCTTGGCTATTACAAAAACGATGAACTAAATATGGTGTACACCATCGAACTTCACGAGACTGAGGATAATGTGTTCACGGGCCAACTCGTTCCCAACGATTTAGTGTCAACCGTCCTGCCTCTGATATTTGACTTTACCAACCCGATAAGCCTCGACGAATTATGCGTGGAAGTCTCGGCGACAGTATCCGATATCTTTGGTAACATAAGCAGCCACAAGTGGAATGGCGTAGGCGACGCGCCTGCTATTACCGTAGGAGCCAACCCGATGCAGGAGGATGGCTCGCCCTGGTCGCTCACTCAGCTCATCCAGATGTTTAGCGGCAACACCGATGCCATCAACAACCCGATCGACATCACTGCCGACTTCAACCGCAAAGTGCTCATTCTCGGCAGCGAAGTGCTTAAGGGCGACATCAACGGCGACGGCTCCATCGATGGCAACGACGTCTCTATCCTCCTCGAGATGGTGCTCGCCGGTGGCGTTACCGCTGAGCAAACGGCTGTGGCCGACATCAACGGCGACACTTCGGTCGATGGCAACGACGTCTCAATCCTCCTCGAGATGGTACTCGCCGGCGAATAACCGCCCCGACCCTCCGATTACTCCGACTACTCCGATTATTCAGATTACTCCGAGTTCTGAGTATTTACGATAAGTCTGGAGAGATAAAAGATACCGCCCGGCGCGTGCGTCGGGCGGTATCGCTTTTGTAGATATGGGTGTCGTTGCCGCTCAGCTGTGGAGCAGCGCACTCCACTTAAACTGGAATATCTTGTTGAAGTAGCGCAGGTAGAGGTGGAAATAAGTGGTATGGATATGGTTCTCGCGGCAGGCGCGCATCACCTCGCGGTTGAGCAGCAGGGTGTTGCGCAGGCTCGCCGTGGAGATGCCGCCGGCGCGCATCGTCAGCAGGTCGGCATTGATGTATCGGGCTTTGAGCTTATTGACCATCAGGAAGCGGAGCAGCAGCTCGAAGTCGCCCGAGATGCGATAGTCGGCCTTGAAGTAGCCGAATCGCTCGTAGTTGGCCCGATAGGTGAAGAAGGTGGGGTGGGCCGGCATAAAACCGTAGCGGAAGCGGCTCAGCCGAAACGCCCGCGAGGAGTAGTAGCGGGTGATGCGCTTCGGGTCGTTGGCGGCCACGAAGTGTACGTCGCCATACACGGCGTCGATGGTGCGGTCGTTCTGAAACTCAAAGGCGATGCGCGCTATCGACGTCGGGTCGTGGTAGTAATCGTCGGAGTTGATAAACCCTACGATGTCGCCGCTTGCGGCGCGAATCCCTTTGTTCATCGCGTCGTAAAGCCCGGCGTCGGGCTCGGAGATGACCTTCAGCCGCTCGCCGAAGCGGGGTCGGAACCGCTCGATGACGTCGAGGGTGCCGTCGGTCGATTCGCCGTCAACGATGATGCACTCGATGTCGGGGTAGGTCTGGTCGAGAATCGACTGGAGGGTGTCGGCGATGGTGCCGGCTCGGTTGAGCACGGCGGTCACGAGCGATACTTTCAACGCTACGGCCATCTCTTACCGGTTGGCAATGTGGTACTTGATGCGTTCCACTATGTAGGCTACCTTGTCGTCGGTCACCCACGGGCCGGCCGGCAGACAGAGACCGCGGGCAAACATACGCTCCGACACGCCGTTGACGTAGGCCGGGCAATCCTTGAACACGGGCTGCAGGTGCATCGGCTTCCAGAGGGGGCGGGTCTCGATATTGTCGGCGTCGAGCCGCTGTCGCATCGTCTCATAGTCGATGCCGGTGATGGCGGGGTCGATGAGTATAGTGCATAGCCAGTAGTTGGCATCGAAGTCAGGCGTCGGGTTGCTCTTGAGCTGGATGCCGTCGACCGTGGCAAACGCCTGCTCGTAGAGGTCGTGAACGTGGCGATGGTGGGCAAGATGCTCATCGATGATAGTCATCTGCCCGCGACCTATGCCGGCGCTGATATT
>CAMHGU010000025.1 GCA_946184715.1 uncultured bacterium
CATTTCGTCACGGCCGATATGGTAAAAGATGGCGCGGTGGTAATCGATGTAGGCACCACTCGCCTGCCCGCCCCCACTCTGCGCAGCGGGTACCGCCTTGCCGGCGATGTGGACTTTGAGAATGTAGCGCCTCGCTGCAGCTTCATCACCCCTGTGCCCGGCGGCGTAGGCCCTATGACGATTGCTTCGCTGATGACCAACACCCTCCTTGCGGCTCGCAAAGAGATTTACCGATGATTCTCCCGATATGATTGACTGCTTAGCCATACTACTGATTTCGTTTGTACAACTCATTGCCGCCAACAATGAGGCCGAGCTGTTTTTTGCCGGCGATGCCATGCAACACGGGCCGCAGATTAAAAGCGCGCGCCAAGCCGATGGCTCCTACGACTACTCGCCCTACTTCTCGCTCATTGCCGACGACATTGCGAAAGCCGACTATGCGGTGGTAAATCTTGAGTGTGTGCTCGGCGGTGAGCCTTATAGCGGTTATCCGAGCTTCAGCGCTCCCGATGCCTACGCCCTTCACTTGCGCGACTGCGGCTTCGACCTGCTTCAGACCACCAACAACCACTGCCTCGACAAGGGTGACCGCGGCGTGCGCCGCACCCTCGATGTGCTTCGCGCCAACGGTATCCCCCGTATCGGCACCTACTACGACATCGCCGACCGCGACACCATCGCCCCCTATATCGCCACGGTCAAGGGCATCAAGATAGCTTTCATTGCCTACACCTACGGCACCAACACCGGCGGTGGCCGTGCCTCGGTAGTGGACCGCATCGACCGGGCGCTTATGGCTGCCGACATAGCCAAGGCCAAGAAGATGGGTGCCGAGGTGATTTGCGCTCTGATGCACTGGGGCATCGAGTATCAGAAACTTCCCTCAAAGCAGCAGCGTGCCGACGCCCAATTCCTCATTGACAACGGCGTGGACCTCATCATCGGTGCTCACCCCCACGTGGTACAGCCTTCGGAGATGGTGACCGACAAGAACGGCAAGAAGCACCTCGTGGTGTATTCGCTCGGCAATTTCATCTCCAATCAGAACGACGTGGACTCGCGTGGCGGCTCAGTGGTGAAAGTGCGGCTGCGGCGCGGCGCCAAAGGCATTGAGATTGCCGACGCCCGATATAAACTCGTATTTGTCGATAAGCCCTCGCCCACGGCCAATTACTATCAGCTCATCCCCTGCAAAGAGCCCGAGAAGGTAAGCGCCGGCCAGCGCCTGACATTCGACACCTTCACCCGCAATGTCAGAGCCTTGCTCGAAAAACACAACATTGACGTACCTGAAGAATAACCATTTGATTATGAAACGAATAGCCCTCATAGCACTGATAGCCGTAGCGCTGGCCGCCTGCACCGAGGTGGAAAACCACCGCATTCCCTATTCCTCGGTCAATATCGCACTCGACAACACCGGATTGTGGGACACCTACGGAGTGCATGCCCTCGGCGACTGCCGCATCTTCAACAAATCGCAGAAGATACCCGCCAACTTCGCCTACACCGCTATGACCTTTACCGGCTATGGCGGCGTGATGCTCGTGGCCGGTGTGGACAATACGCCGCTGGCCTACGACTGCTGCTGCCCCGTGGAGTGCGCTCCCGGCATCACGCTTTTCTTCAATAGCGAGCTCGAAGCCGAGTGCCCCACGTGCGGCTCACGCTTCGATGTAATCAACGGTACCGGCTCGCCACTCTCGGGCGAGGCCCACGAAAAGGCCTATGGCCTTACAATCTATCATGCCTTCCCTGCCTCCTTCGGCGGCTATGTCATAACACGATAATGCGACTATAAACAGCGATGCGAAAAGCTATTACCATAGCAGTCCTGACCGTGATGCTGGCGATGAATATGTCGCTGGCAGCACAGGATGTGGCGGTGATAGCGCCCGATTCGCTTGTAGCCAAGCCGGCGGTTGAGGAAACATTGACGCAAGTGGCCGACACCGTGGCCACGTCGGAGACCGGTGAGAGCCGACTTTCGAAGGCTCGTATGGCCATCAATAAGTCGAAGTCGAAGATTGCCCGATGGTTCAATCTCGACTCATTGGCTGCGCGGGGCAGGTTCCTAAACTTCTGCGTCGATGTATATCGCTGGGGCGACCGCGCCTTCAACACCTACGACACCGCCTATGTAGTGGGCACCGGATATCGCTGGAACATCAAGCTGCGCAACGACAACTGGATGGACGGCTACTCCTTCAACATTGAGAGCGACCTGATTGACGGGAAGTTGAGAATGAACAGCGAAGTGTCGAGCACCATCGGTCTGTCGCTCACGTTTATGGCGGTCACCGTGGGCTACAACATCAATATCAGCCGTCTTTTCTACGGGCGAAAGACCGGCCGTAAGCTCTTCAATTTCAACTTCTGCAGCTCGCGCTTGGCCGTCGATTTCAATCTGTCGAAGAATAACAGCTTCACTAAGATAAGAAAATCAATCGACTCCGACACCCCTGGAGTTTACTTCCACGGCGTGGAGAACAATTCGATGGTACTCAACGCCTACTACTTCTTCAACAATTTCAAATACGCTCAGGCCGCGGCCTATAACTACTCGAAGATACAGCGCCGCAGCGCCGGCTCTATCATTGCCGGCTTCTCGGTCAATCTGCAGGATTTGAATATGGATTTCAGCGAAGTGATTAACGAGAATCCGTCGCTGGCCCCGCTACGCGACTTTAGGCTCAAGAGCAACAATTACACCTTCATCTTCGGCTATGGCTACAACTGGGTGCCCAATCGGCACTGGGTGTTCAACGTGACCGCTACGCCCGCTGTGGGCTGGCGCTACGGCGAGCAGTCCTACAGCGAAGTGGCCAACAAGCATTATTCATTCTCATTCAACGCCTATGCCAAGTTGGGTGCCACCTACAATCTTAACCGGTGGTTTATATCCCTGCTCGGGCAGATGAATATGGCGCTATATGCCGAGAAACGCTACACCTTCGTATCGCTCCTCGGTAATCTTACACTATTAGGAGGTTTCAGATTCTAAATACGATAATCAAATGAAAGCTAAAGCATTATTGGTAGCTCTAATCGTGGTAATGGCGTCGATGACGACCTATGGCCAAGATGTTTCATCTAATGCCGCCGCTCTTGTGGCAATGACCCATCAGGATACGCTTCAGCGGGTGAAAGCCAATCGGGATTCGCTTCTCAGCCTAAGCGGGCAGAGCGTTGCCGATTCACTCCCTACGAAGGTGAAACATAAATCCAACTTGAAGGAGCGGATAATGGCCTATGCCAAGCGCAAGCACTGGGATAGCCTCGAGAACATCGCCAATAAGAATAAATTCCTGCGCTTCTGCGTGGGCGCTTACCAATGGTGCGACCGCACTTTCAACACCTACGACACCGCCTATGTGGTGGGCGTAGGCTACAAGTGGAAGGTGATGCTCAAAGAGGATAACTGGTTTGACAGCTATTCGTTCCGACTTCAGAACGACCCCACGGGCGAGTATCCCGTGACGTGGGATAGCAATATGACGTCGATGCTCGGTCTGTCGGTATCGTTTATGGCCGTATCGGTAGGTTATAGCTTCGACATAAGCCGGATGCATCAGCAGATACCTATCAGCCGCAAGGTGTTCGATTTCGACTTCTGCAGCTCTCGCCTCTCAGCTTCGATGCGCTATATCCGCAACAAGGACAACTTCGATGTGAAAGACGTGCCCGAATTTGAGCAGATGTTGCCGGGCGTGAAGATCGATGGCGTCACCAATAAGATATGGGATCTCACCGCTTACTACTTCTTCAACAATTACAAATACTCCCAGTCGGCAGCCTATAACTACTCGAAGATACAGCGTCGCAGCGCCGGCTCACCACTCCTCGGGCTTTCAATAGTGCTCAACGACGTTAAGGTCAATCTCGAAGACCCCAACAACCTGCTGCCCGAACTGGCCGAGTTGCACAATCTGCACGTCAAGAGCAATATCTACAACCTGCTTTTCGGTTACGGCTTCAACTGGGTCCCTACCCCGAAACTTGTCATCAACATTACCGGCACACCCTCTATAGGCTGGCGCTACGGGCATAAGACCTCAGGCGACGGCACCGATGTGAACCGCACCGTATTCTCTCTCAATCTGCGCCTCCGTGCCGGCATTACCTACAATATCACTCGCCGCTGGTTTGTGTCGCTCCACGGCTCTTACTTCCGTGAGCTTTACCGCCACAGCGAATACTCGTTTATGTCGTCGGTGGGTAAGTTTGGCGTAGTCGCCGGTTTCCGTTTCTGATTTTCTTTGAAGATGAGACCTCAGCTCGCGGCCATTTTACTTCTTGCCGCAGTGACGATGCCGGCTTATGGCGCAGAGAGCACCGACACTGCCGGTTGGCATCTCGGCAAGAACGTGGAGCGCGTCAAGGCTGAGCTGGAGGAGCGCGGCTGGAACAATCGCGACAGTATCGCGGCCAAAGGCGCGATTGCGAGAGGGGTGATCAACGCGGCCGATTGGTGGCGATGCACCTTCGACACCTACGATACCACCTATGTGGGTTCCGTCAAGTACAAGGCCAAGGTGCAACTGCTTGAAGATAACTGGATTGATTCTTATAGCCTCGACCTCGAGAGTGGCAAGCCGCTGAGGTGGCGGTCGCCGTTTACGGCCACTATCGGCGCTTCGGCATCCTATCTCGGAATATCTCTCGGCTTCAACATCGACATCAGCGAGAGTCGTAAGCGCGCGCCCTCAAAGCGCAAGGTGTTCAGCTTCGAGCTGTCGAAGTCGCGTGTCAATCTGCGTGTGCGCTACATCCGCAACGTCAACGACGACAACAACCTTGAGCAAGAGATTATCAGCCCCGGCCTGCCCGACCTGCGACTCGATGGCATCACCAATAAGATATGGGACATCGCCGGCTACTACATCTTCAATCACCGCCACTACTGCCAATCGGCAGCCTACAGCTACTCCAAGGTGCAGCGTCGCAGCTCCGGCTCGCTCTTGGCCGGCTTCTCCATTATGCTCAACAACGTTCGCGCTAATCTCTACGACCCCAATGGCCGCCTGCCCCTCTACTCCGAGCTATCGGGCTTTCGCCTCTTGAGCAACAACTATACGGCTATCGTGGGGTATGGCTACAACTGGGTGCCGGCGCGCAACTTTGTGGTCAACGTCACGGCCTGCCCTTCTATCGGCTGGCGCTACGGACACGAGACCTCGGCCGACGGCACCGACGTCAGCGCCTATAGCTTCGCTCTCGGCATTCATAGCCGAGCCGCCGTCACCTATGCCTGGCGTCATCTCGTATTCTCTCTTCAAGGACATTTCTATCGCGAACTCTATCACAGGAGCGGCTACTCCTTCCGCTCTCAAGTGGCCAATTTCGGCTTAAAGGTTTGCTATAGGTTTTAATATATAACAATCTATAAACCAAGTAATAACAATCTCAAAAGCTAAGTATTATGTCAACTCCCCACATTTCAGCGCCCGACGGTGCATTCGCCAAGACCGTGCTTATGCCCGGCGACCCGCTGCGCGCCAAGTTTGTCGCCGAGAACTTCCTCGACGACGCCAAGCTTGTCACCTCAGTCCGCAACGTATTCGGCTACACCGGCACCTACCACGGCGTCCCGGTATCGGTGATGGCAAGCGGTATGGGTATGCCCAGTATCGGCATCTACTCTTATGAGCTTTTCTCTTTCTACGGCGTGGAGAATATCATCCGCATAGGCTCAGCCGGCAGCTACAGCGAGGACTTGAACGTGCGCGAGGTGTTCCTCGCCGAAGCGGCCTACAGCGACTCTTCCTTTGCCAAAGTGCAAAACGGCGTGGAAGATACCACCCTTCGCCCCAGCCCCGAAATCAATGCCGTGGCCCTCGCAAAAGCCCGCGAGCTAGGCATCAACTGCCGCACCGGCATCGTCCACTCGAGCGATGTGTTCTACGGCGGCGAGGGCGGTCGCCCTTGGCAGGAGATACGCAAAGCCACAGGCGTGGACTGCGTAGAGATGGAAAGCTTCGCGCTCTTCCATAATGCCAATGTGCTCGGCAAGCGAGCCGCTTGCATTCTCACTATCTCCGATTCGCTCGTAAAGCACGACGTGCTCTCGGCCGAAGATCGCCAAAACTCGTTCACCGAAATGATGCGCCTCGCGCTCGAAACCGCTATCGCACTATAATTCGTTGAGTATGAAACGAGTATCTCTTTTCATAACGATGGAAGCGGCGTGCGCGATGATGATGCCTGCCTATGCTGCCGGTGGCTCTATGGCTGCCCCTGCTGTGAGCGCCAATGCCATCGGGATGGGTTTTGTCACCATCTACGACCTGCCCACCACCTCTGCAAGCGTCAGCACCGTGCTTAGCGAAGACGATGAAGGCTCCGTGATAGCTAAAATCTACAGCAACGGCGCGCTGCTTCAGCGATTCGACGAGCTGACGGTGAGCGGTGAGCGTGCTGTTCACTATCTCGATGCCAACTTCGACGGTTACGTTGACATTCTCATCGGCACCGGTGCCTCGCGCAATTATAGCGTGCTCCTCGTGTGGAATCAGAGCCTGCACCGCTTTGAGAAAGTTGACAATAGTATGAATGGCGACATCCTCCTCCAGCCCTCTACCTGCACGCTGATACTGCAATGCTCCGGCTCGTGGTGCTCCAACTACTACACTCGCTACCGTCTCACGGGCGCGGTGATGACCGAGGAGGATCAGCTTTTGATGATAAGCGAGCGCTCCGAGTACATCACCTACGAGGTGACGAATAAATACACCGTCCGCCGCGGGCGCCGCTACGACTCTATGGGCGAACTGCTCAACCCAGGAGTGGTGGATTGCAGCGTCGCCGTGCCGTCGGGGCTTCCCAAAGCCTGGCAGCTCATACTCTCGGCCTACGACAAATTTTACGACCTCGAGCGATAGCAACATCGCTTCCGCATAGCGAGCGAGGGTAGCTTCCCCTATCGGATGGCTACCCTCGCTTGTGTTATGACCGCCGGATGAGGCGTATTAGCCCACGCCCTCATCGTCGGCATTCATCTTCTCCCGCTCCCGGAGCAGGTCGCATATCAGCATAGCGTTGAGGCGTGCCAAGGGGTCGCTGCTGGTAAGCAAGGCGGTTGCCATGCGCTCCAGATAATCGGTGGTTAAGAGGCAACTGCTGTTGAGCGCAATCACGTAGAGCGAAGCCCAGGCCGTGTCGGGCTGGCGAGCCTTGCGCTTAGCCGTCACCACGGGCGTGCCGAGCGGCTCTTGGGCGGGCTCCCACGCATCTTCTTCTTTGTTGAATACCGCATCGTGAAGCTCTATGCCTGCGCCGGTGACGTTGATTACATAGTGCTTGCCGCCGGGAAGCCCGATGATGTTGGTGGGCATATCATATTCAAGCTCAAACTGGTAAGGCACCGGCTCCGTCGCGCCTTGGATGGTGGCGGTGCCGTTGGCGTTAAACTCCCATTTCCAGCCGTTCGACTCCTGATACACACCGGCCAGTAGCGCCCGCATATTCTGAAGTTCGTACTCCAGCTCATCGCCGTTGTAGCGCACCAGCACTCCGGTGACCACCCCGGGATTGTCGGCCGGGTGTGCTATCAGTAGTTCGTAACGGCTCATCTTGCGATGAAGCACCTCGTCGCCTATATTGCCGAAAGACGAGAAGTCGAACTCGTTGTTATAAGGGAGAACGCTGAGGCCGGAGGCACCGCGCTTTATGCGAGCCTCACCGCCGCCCTCGTGGAGGGTGCCGCCTTCGAGCTTATACTCGCCCTTGCGCTCGCTCACCTTGTAGAAGTTCATTCCATCGGTCCAGAGCGAGCCTTTCTCTATCGTGGGACCGAGGTCGGTGCCGTCGATGGTCAAGTGGGCAGCTTCCACTTCGGCCCAAAAACTTGCCGAGGCTTCGCGCGCGCTTGCCGTGATGCTCATCGACCCTATCAGCAGCGACAGCGTCGCCGCCTTAGCAAAGAATCGTTTCATTTCCATATCATCAGTATTTAAATTAATATCTTCGTAGAGCCAAAGTTACGATTTTTATTGCGAAATGCATTGCATTGCGTTAATTTTTTGTAAATATGGTTGTCGTTAACTCTTATAGCTATGAAGAAACTTGCATTTAGTAGATTGCTGAGCGCTGCTGCTGCGCTGGCAATGGTGTCGGTCCTTCCTGCCGGTGCCGTAGAGATTGACAATGTGGAGTATGCGTTTCCCAATAGCGTGGCTATGGTGAAGGGCTATGTGCCCGCTGAGAGTATCGATGCCTACAGCGAGCACGCCGAGTGGGGCCGTTTTACCACGATTCGCGCTATCCCGACCTATGCCATCGGCGATGTGAACCACGACGGCAGCATCGATGGCAACGACGTCTCGGCCCTCCTCGAGATGGTCCTCTCCGGCGAATAACGGCGTAACATACAGCCATATACGATGAGGCAGGGTCGCGGCCGCGGCTCTGCCTTCATTTTGCCGGATAATGCGCTCACCACCACCCTATTCCATAGCTGCCGGCTTCACCCGAAATATTCACGCATCCCCTTGTCGTTGACTAAATCTTTCGCAAGATACTTGCATACCTCAAGAATTTTGACGAAATTTGCAAACAAGTTGTGCATAGCGGTGATTTTTGTCGTTTTTATTTTTACCACTAAATTACTAAAAATCAGCAATATGCGCAACTATTTCATAGCTAATTTAGTATAAAATTAATTCCGCCAACGGGCAAATAACTATATTTGCGACCGAAACGGTTTTAACTTCATTAAATGCAATTGCAATGAATATTACCATTATTGGAGCAGGCGCCCTGGGGTCACACCTGGCAAGGTATCTCTCTGAAGAGCACCTCGACATCTACATCGTGGACCGAGACATTACCAAACTCTCGATGCTCGACTCTGAGAACAACCTGATGACGGTAGTGGGCGACGCCATCGACCTGAATGTGCTCAGACAAGCAAAAACCGGCTCTTGCGACCTATTTATCGCAGTGACCGAGGTGGCCGAACGCAACTTTGTGGCATGCGGACTCGCCAAATCAATCGGAGCCAAGATGACGGTGGCACGCGTGGACCGCAGCGACTACCTGTTGCCGCAAAACCAAGAGGTCGTCAAACGCATGGGCGTTGACAATGTCATTTTTCCTGAGTATCTGCTCTCGCAAAGCATCATCGAGTCGCTGCGCCATTCCTGGGCCAGCAGCTGGTATGAGTTCAACAAGGATGAAATCGTGCTGCTGGGCGTGAGACTCGAGTCCGAAGCACCGCTGGCAGGCAAATATCTGCGCGAACTGGCCTCCATCAACCGCACCTTCCATGTCACAGCCATTCGCAGGGCCCAGACCACCCTCATCCCAAAGGGTAATCACCAGTTGCTGCCCAACGACATACTCTACATAGCCACCACACCGACCAATCTCAACGATGTGGCGCAACTCACCGGAAAAACGCAGCGCAACATCTCGCGCGTGGTGATGGCAGGAGGCGGCAGCACTACCGCCCTCACTGTGACCAGCGCCGCCAACGAATTTGATTTCACGGTAATTGAAGGCGACATGAACAATTGCCAGCGACTCATCAGCCAGACGCACCAGTGCAATGTGATCCATGGCGAACCCACCGAAATTGAGGCCCTTGTAGAAGCCGGCACCGAAAATGCCGACGCGTTTGTAGCACTCACGAAAACCGCATCCGAGAATGTGCTCACCTGCCTGCTTGCCTCCGACCTTGGATCAGCCAAAACCATGGCCGAAGTCGACCGCAAGCAGTTTGTGAACATGGCCGAGTCGTTCCAGATCGACACCATTCTCAACCGCCAGATGCTGGTGGCCAACGCCGTGTTCCAACTGCTCATCGACGCCGGAGCAGCCTCGACCAAGTGCCTGGCCCTGCCCGATGCCGAGGTGGTGAAACTTGAAATCAAAGCCGATTCACGGCTCAACGGCGCCATCGTCAAGGACCTCAAATTGCCCGAAGAACTCACCTTTGCCGGCATCATTCGCAACGGCAAGGGCATGCTCGTGACAGGACACACGCAACTGTGCAGCGGCGACTCGGTGCTCGTGGTGTGCTTTGCTGGAGCACTGCACAAGGCAAGAAAACTCTTCAAGTGACATGAAACGGCAGCAAAACAGCACATCCGCAAGCGGCGGCATCAACTATGCGATGATTGCGCGCATACTGGGACAACTCATGATGGTCGAGGCAGCCTTCATGCTTCTGCCCTTGCTTACCTGCCTCTTCAACCACGAGAGCGACTGGCAAGCCTTTGCCATCACTATAGGGGTGACGATGGCTGCTGGCGCCGCACTCAATTTCCTCATCAGGCCCCAGAGCAAGAAACTGCACCGCCGCGACGGTCTGCTGCTGGCCTCGGTGGCGTGGATTGTGTTCTCACTGTTCGGCATGCTGCCCATGATGCTTTGCGCCACGCCGCTGAATGCGAGCGAAGGCTTTTTCGAGGCCATGTCGGGCTTCACCACCACCGGTGCTACCGTGATTCGTGATGTGGAGAGCTGCAGTCACGGCATACTGCTGTGGAGGGCCCTGACGCAATGGGTGGGCGGCCTGGGCATCATCATCTTCACCCTCACCTTTATCCCTGCCTTGAACAACAGCGGCAGCATCATCATGTTTCATGCTGAGGCTACGGGCATCACGCACGACAAACTGGGGGCACGCATCTCGCGCACGGCTAAGATTCTGTGGACACTCTACACCATCATCTCCCTTGTTCTCATTGTGATGCTCTGGCTTGGTCCCATGAACCTTTTCGAAAGCATCTGCCAGAGTTTCACGGCCATCTCCACCGGCGGCTTCTCGACGCGCAACGACAGCATTGCCGCCTTCAATTCGCCCTACATCAAACTGGTGCTCACCTTTTTCATGTTCCTGGGCGGCATCAGTTTCAGCCTCATCCTCGCCTCGCTCAAGAAGCGTGGCCGTGGTTTCTGGAAAAACGATGTGTTCCGTGCCTATGTCTTCATCATCGTGGCGCTCTATGCATGCGTGGTGGTTGCCATTGTGGCCAAAGGGCACTACACCGGTTGGCAAAGCGTCACCGTCGACCCCATCTTCCACATCGTTTCGGCTATCACCTCAACGGGCTACAGCGCCGGCGACTGGGAGGGATGGGGGCTGTTTGTGCTCACGCTCACCTTCCTGATGATGTGCATTGGCGCCTGCGCAGGTTCCACCACCGGTGGTCTGAAGGTCGACAGGGTGCTTTACCTCTTCAAGAATTTCACGCTTGTGGTGCGGCGCTACATCAGGCCTCGCCTCATGCGCTCCATTAGCATCAACGACCAGATTATCGACAACGAGCGAGGCAGTGAGATTTCGGCCTTCATCGCCATCTTCTTCCTGCTCATTGTGGTGGGCGGACTGGTGCTTGTGGCACAAGGGTTCCCCATTGTCGATGCTTTCTTCTCATCATTCTCGTGCGTGTCGAACAACGGACTGGGTGCTGGCGTGACCGGCATCACCGGTTCCTACGATTTCATCTCGCCATCGGGCATGTGGGTCATGTCGTTCCTCATGCTGGCGGGCCGTCTCGAGATCATCACCATCATCGCCCTGTTCGTCCCCTCATTCTGGCGCCGCTAATCCCCCCCAAAAACACACATTTTTAAAAATTACGCAAGTTTGCGTAATTTAAAAGAATGCCCCACTCTTGTTAATTGCCGACTGGCTTTGAACCACCCTCAAGGTCATTATTCTCAATGGTCTTGTTGGTTTGCTTCACGCTTGCCTTGAGTGAGCCAAAGCGATAGGACACCGTAAGTCTAAATTCACGCATAAACTGCCAAGCACGGTCCAGACCTGTGTAGTCGCCGTGTGTAGTGTACATAGTGATTTTGTTGAACTTACTGGAATTGAAGAGGTTTGCAATGCTCAAGCGCACTGTGAGCGCAGAAAGTTGCGATTTTTTATCACGGGTGTTGCTGAAATTTGGTGAGATTTGCGTAACTTTGCACCGAATTATGAACAAACGATAACGCTAACAAATCAGATACAAATATGGGATGGTTTTCATTCACTCAAGAGATAGCCGTTGACCTCGGTACGGCCAATACTATCATCATCCACAACGACAAGATTGTGATTGATGAGCCCAGTGTGGTAGCCCTCGATGCCAAGACAGCCAAGCCAATCGCCGTGGGCGAGAAGGCTCGCCAGATGCATGGCAAGACTCACGACAATATCCGCACAATCCGCCCGCTCCGCGATGGCGTGATTGCCGACTTCAACGCAGCTGAGCATATGATTCGCGGTATGGTGAAAATGGTAAGCTCTAAGAACCACTGGTTCTCGCCTTCGCTCCGTATGGTAGTGTGCGTGCCTTCGGGCAGCACCGATGTGGAGATTCGTGCCGTGCGCGACTCATCGGAGCACGCCGGTGGCCGCGATGTGTATATGATTCACGAGCCCATGGCTGCCGCTCTCGGCATCGGCCTTGATGTGGAAGCTCCTGAAGGCAATATGATTGTTGATATAGGCGGTGGCTCTACCGAGATTGCCGTGATATCGCTCGGCGGTATCGTGAGCAACAAGAGTATCCGCATCGCCGGCGACGACCTCACCGACGATATCCAAGAGCATATGCGCCGCACCCACAACGTGAAAGTGGGCGAGCGCACTGCCGAGCTTATCAAAATCAACGTGGGCTCAGCACTCACCGAGCTGGAAAATCCGCCGGAGGACTATGTGGTGCACGGCCCTAACCAAATGACGGCTCTGCCTATGGAGGTTCCCGTGTCGTATCAGGAGATTTCGCACTGCATCGAGAAGTCGATATCGAAAATCGAAGCCGCTGTGCTCAGCGCTCTGGAGCAGACACCGCCGGAGCTGTATGCCGACATCGTGAAGAACGGTATCTACCTCACCGGTGGCGGTGCCCTACTCCGAGGCCTCGACAAGCGACTGACCGACAAAATCGGCATTCAGTTCCACATCGCCGAGGATCCGCTCCACTCTGTAGCCAAAGGCACCGGCGTGGCCCTCAAGAATATCGGCAAGTTCCAGTTCTTAATCCGATAATGGCCGTCGCGGCCTAATGAGGGCGGGCGATGCGCAATCTGCTCAATTTCCTCCTTCGATATTCAGCGTGGATGGTGGCTGCCATCTACGTTGTTATCAGTGTGCTGCTGCTCGTGAGCGAGAACGCTTACCAGCGTCACGCTTGGTTGACGTCGGCCAATGGTGTCTCGGCCTGGGTATATGGAGGAGTGAGCAAAGTCACGTCCTATTTCAACCTCAAGGCTAACAATGAGGACCTGATGACGCGCAATGCCCTGCTTGAGGACGAGATAGTGCAGCTCAAGCAACAACTCCGCGATATCAAGCTGCAGATGTACGGCGACTCAATGAAGGTGACCCCTGCCTTCGACGGTTACTCCTACGTGATGGCCAACGTCATCAACAACTCGGTGTCGCGTCCCAAGAACTACCTCACTCTCGACCGCGGCTCGGCCGACGGCATAGCGCCGGGTATGGGCATCGTGGACCAAAACGGCATCGTGGGCGTGGTGAGCGTTGTGGGCCGCCACTCGGCGCGCGCCATCTCGCTGCTAAACCCCGACTTCCGCCTCTCGTGCAAAGTGAAAGGCACCGACTTCTTCGGCAGCCTCGTGTGGGAGGGCGGCGACCCGGCTATCGCCGTGCTTGAGGAGCTGCCGCGCCACGTGAGGCTCCACCGCGGCGACACCATCGTCACCACGGGCTACTCCTCGGTGTTCCCCGAAGGCATAATCGTGGGTACCATCGTGGGCGACCACGGAGCCAACAACAACTTCGTGGCTATCGACATACGCCTCACCACCGACTTCAACCGCGTGGGAATGGTTCGTGTGATACGCGATGCCAACAAAGCCGAGCGCGACTCTATCGAGCAAGATATTGAAAAAACGGAATGACGACCGAATATGACACGTGACGTTTTGAAATACACATTGATGTTTGTGCTGATGGTACTCCTTCAGGCAGTGATTTTCAACCACGTGGCCATCTTCAATGTGGCTTGCGCCTTCGTGTTTATCTACTTCATTATCCGGATGCCTATGTCGCTCAACCCTATCGTGGCGCTCACGCTATCGTTCTTCCTCGGGCTGAGCGTGGATATCTTCAGCGACACGGCGGGGATGAACTCGCTGGCCTGCACGCTGCTATGCGCTTGCCGCTGGCCGGCGTTCGCCCTTTGTGTGCAGCGCGACGACGAGCAGGAGCTGCCCGACCCCTCGCTGCGCGGCCTCGGTTGGGGCGCCTTCTTCAAGTACGCTCTGGCGCTTACCGTCACCTATTCGGCGCTGATATGCGTGATTCAAGCCTTCTCCTTCGCCGACTATAAGCTGTTGCTTGTGCGCATCGGCGCCAGCGCGTTGCTGACGTTCCTCATCATCTTAGGTTTTGCAAGCATAACTCATACCGACAGTGCGAAAAGATTATAGCTTAGAGAAGCGCAAATACGTCATCGCCGGCTTCCTGCTGGTGATTATGCTTATCTACGTGGTGCGCCTCGCGGAGCTGCAACTTGTCGACACCCGCTATAAGGAGCGCGCCGATAGCAACGCCTTCTTCCGAAAGACCATCTATCCCCTTCGTGGCCTTATCTACGACCGCAACGGCAAGCTCCTCGTATTCAATCAGCCGGCCTACGACATTATGTACATTCCGCGCGAGGTGGAGGAGTTTGACACGGCCGACTTTTGTCGCACGCTCAATATCACCCGCGAGCAGCTCGACAAGCGCTTCGCCGACATTAAGGATAAGCGCCTCAACCCTAACTACTCGGCCTATACGCAGCAGATTTTTATGCCACACGTTGACGTGGAGGACTACGGACGAATACAGGAGAAGCTCTATAAGTTCCGTGGTTTCTTCGTGCAGAAGCGCGTGATACGCGAGTACAATGTGCACTGCGGCGGCAATATCCTCGGCAACATACGCGAGGTGAACCCCGACGACATCGAGCGCGACTCCTACTATCAGCCCGGCGACTACACCGGCGACCTCGGCGTGGAGAAGAGCTACGAGACGATGCTCCGCGGCATCAAGGGCGAGGAGATTCTCATTCGCGACGCTCGCGGCCGCATAAAGGGCAAATATCGCAACGGCAGTCTCGACCGCGCGCCCATCTCGGGCAAAGACTTGACGCTGAGCATCGACTTCGACTTGCAGGAGTACGGTGAGCAGCTGATGCGCGGCAAAATCGGAGCGATTGTGGCTATCGAGCCAGCCACGGGCGAGATTCTCGCTATGGTGTCGTCGCCGAGCTACGACCCGTCGCTGCTGATGGGTAAGCAGCGCGGCAAGAACTACCGCGCTCTGGTCAACGACCGCTTCAAGCCACTCTTCGACCGCGCGCTGATGGCCGGCTACCCGCCCGGCTCCACTTTCAAGCCCACGCAAGGCCTTATCCTTCAGCAAGAAGGCATTGTGACCCTCTCCACGGCTTATCCGTGCCATCGAGGCTATATCAACGGCTCGTTGCGCGTGGGGTGCCACGGCCACGGCTCGCCGATTACGCTTAAGCCGGCACTGCAAACCTCCTGCAACGCCTACTTCTGCTGGGGGCTCAAGCATCTGGTCGATAACAAGAAATACGGCTCCTCGGCCAATGGCTTCGAGGTGTGGAA